>NZ_JBHYPS010000010.1:0-8837 GCF_042746075.1 Streptomyces sp. NPDC058758
GATGTACCTCGGCAAGGGCGACGGCACCTTCACCGCCCGCACCCGCATCGGCGGCGGCTTCGGCCGCTACTCCGAACTCGTCGGCGCCGGCGACTACGACCGCGACGGCAGGAACGACCTGCTCGCCCACGAGCCCGCCACCGGGAAGACGTACTACTTCTCCGGCACCGGCGGGCGGTACGCGCCGTTCGACCTGACCCGCGTCGGAACCGGCCTCTTCAGGACGGGCGGCACGCACGACCTCTTCTCCTGACCCGGAGGGGTACGGGGCGGTCCGCGCCCGGGTGCGGACCGCCCCGCGCGTCAGCGGCCGCCGGCCGGGCGCGGCGGCTCGATCTCCCGCTTGAGGATCTTTCCGGTGGCTCCCTTGGGGAGTTCGCCGAGGAGCCAGACCACGCGGGGGTACTTGTACGCGGCGACCTGGGCGCGCACGTACTCGCGGAGTTCGTCGGGGGTGGCGGTGGCGCCCTCGTGGAGGGCGACGGCCGCGCCGACCTCCTCGCCGAGCTCGGCGTGCGGCACCCCGACGACGGCCGCCTCGGCGACGTCGGGGTGCTCGTAGAGGACCTCTTCGATCTCGCGCGGGTAGACGTTGTAGCCGCCGCGGATGATCAGGTCCTTCTTGCGGTCGACGACGGAGAGGTACCCGTCCTCGTCGACGCGGCCGAGGTCGCCGGTGTGCAGCCAGCCGTCCACGAGGGCTTCGGCGGTGGCGTCCGGGCGTTTCCAGTAGCCCTTCATGACGTTGTGGCCGCGTACGCAGATCTCGCCGACGCCGTCCTCCACGGCGTCCAGGCGGACCTCGACGCCGGGCAGCGGGGTGCCGACGGTGCCGGCCTTGCGGGGGCGGTCGGGGTGGTTGAAGGTGACGACCGGCGAGGTCTCCGACAGTCCGTAGCCTTCGAGGACGGGGCTGCCGAAGGCCTTCTCGAAGCCGTGCAGGACCTCCACCGGCAGGGACGAGCCGCCGGAGGCGCACAGGCGCAGGGCGGACACGTCGTGGGCGTCCGGGGCGCGGTGGCGGGCGGCGAGGAGCGCGGCGAACATCGTGGGCACGCCCAGGAAGACGGTGACCCCGCTGGTCTCGAGGGCGTCGAGGGCGGCCCGGGGTTCGAAGCGGGGCAACAGGGCGAGGCGGGCGCCGACCGAGAGGGCCGTGTTCATCCCGCAGGTCTGGCCGAAGGTGTGGAAGAGCGGCAGGCAGCCGAGGACGACGTCCTGCGGTCGCAGGTCGAAGAGGTCGCGGGCGCACAGTTCGGTGTTGCGGGCGATGTTGTCGTGGGACAGTTCGGCGCCCTTGGGCTTGCCGGTGGTGCCGGAGGTGTAGAGGATCACGGCGGTGTCCCGGCCGCCGCCCACCGAGGCCGTGACCGGGTCGGGGTGGTCGGCGAGGAGGCCGGCGAGGGCGCCGGGCGCCACGGGAACGACGACGGTGTCGCAGCCCTCGGCGCCCTTCGCGGCCTCGTCGGCGACCGCGTCGAAGACGAAGAGCAGCTTGGCTCCGGAGTCCTGGAGGTAGTGGGCGATCTCCCGGGACTTCAGGAGCGGGTTCATCGGGACGACGACGGCGCCGGCCCGCAGCACGCCGTAGTACAGGGCGGGGAACTCGGTCAGGTTGGGCAGCATCACGCCGATCCGGTCCCCGGGGCGCACGCCGCGGGCGTCGAGCAGGGCGGCGACGCGGCCGACGGTCGCGTCGAGTTCGGCGTAGGAGAGCCGGGTGGTGCCCAGTTCGACAGCGGTGCGGTCACCGTGCTCGGCCGCGCTGCGGCCGAGGAGGTCGGCAAGGTTCATTCGGGGTCCTCTCGGGGGTGGTGAGGGCGGTGAGGGGCCGTGGAGGGGCCCCGGGGGCGCGGAGCGGGGTCAGCCGCGCAGCGCGGACGCGAAGATGCCGGGCAGCTTGGCGAGGGAGGGGGACGCGGTGAAGGCGGTGACCCGGCGGATCGTGGCGAGGGCGGTCTTGTGGGTGACGTAGAACGGCGGGCGCGGGGAGAGCGAGGGCGATCCGGTGAACAGGCCGCGCGGCGCGGGGGCGAAGGGGGCGCGCAGCACGGTCTTCTCCACGTCCTCCAGCATGAAGGCGTTGTGGACGAAGCCGATGCCGGAGCCGATGGCGCGTCGGGTGTGTCCGGGGTGGGCGCCCCAGGGGGTGTAGCCGAGCAGGAAGCCGATCGCGGACCAGCAGTTGACGCCGAGGGTCCCGTAGCGGAGCGCTCCGACGGCCTCGGCGACCTGCCGGGGGTGGCTCTTCTCGGTCCGGGGGTGGACGAGGAGGGTGGCGCCCAGGGTGCCGGGGAGGACGTCGTTGGCGAAGGCGACGGCCTCCTTCAGGAAGGCACCCGGGTCGGCGCCCGGCAGCCGGACGACGGCGAGGGCGCTGCCGAAGACCTCGTCGGTGAGCAGCGGGTCGTCGCGGTCGGTGACGTCGGGGACCAGGAGGCGGCAGCCGTCCTCGCCGAGCACTTCGGCCTCCGGGTGGGCGGCGCGGACGGCGGCGAGGCGGTCCCGGGCACCGGGGTAGTAGTCGGTGCGGGGCGGGAGGGCCCGCAGGACGGCGCGTATCTCGGTGAGGAGCTTCTCCGTGCCGTCCCACTCGGCCGGTACGACGAGGACCTGGCTGGCGATGCAGTTGTGGCCGGAGTTGTTCATCTTGCTGGTGACGATGTGCTCGGCCTGGTGGCGGAAGTCGGCCGCCGTCCAGGGGCCGGGGGTGACGATGCAGGGACTGACGCCGCCCAGTTCGCTGGTGAACTCCTTGTCGAGCAGGGGCGTGTCGTCGCGGCGGCGTTCCTCGGCCCGGTCGTCGGTTCCCCACACGAGCGCGTCGTGGGTGCGTTCGCTGCCGGTGACGTGCAGGGTGTCGATCCCGTCGTGGGCGGCGAGGTAGGCGCCCTCGGCCGCGCCGCCGGCGACGAAGCGGACCCAGCCGCGGTCGACGAACTCGGCGAACACGTCAGCGAAGTGGGGGCGCAGGTAGTCGTTGACCGGGTTCATCTTGGCGACGACGACCTGGTTCTCCGCGTACAGCTTGTGGAGGATGTCCAGGGCGGTGATCGCGGCGACGTTGCCCGCGCCGAGGACGAGGGAGACCCGGGGCCGGGGCGCCCGGCCCCGGTAGGGGCCGGCCGCGCGGTCGCGCACCCGGCGCGGGGTGGTGCCCGGCCGGGTGTGCACCTCGGCCGTGAAGCCGTTGAGCAGGAGGCGGTCCCAGCCGGTGGCGGGGAAGACGTCGACGACGGTGCGGCCGTCGCGTTCGCGGACGGCGCGGGCGGGCAGGGGCTCCCGCCCGGCGGCGATCCGGCGCAGGACGTGCAGCAGCGCGCCGACGTTCTGGGTCATGGCCCAGGGGGCGCCGATCCAGTCCTCGGCGGCGACGGGGGAATCGGGGCCGTAGCCCTTCGCGCGGGCGCCGGCGGCGGCCATCTCGGCGGCTCCGGCGGTGATGCGGGGCAGCATCCGCTCCAGCAGGGCGATGCGTTCGGCGAGCGGGGTGGCGGCCCAGCCGTCCCGGCCGGCGCGCAGGTCGGCGACGGCGCGGTCGAGGGCGTCGGTGTCGACGAGGGGGGTGGTCACGAGGTCTCCAGGGGGGCGGCGCGGTTCACTTGCGGAGGCTGGTGCGGAAGAGGGCGGCGTCGCGGGCCGGGTCGACGAGGGTGAGCGAGGCGAGGGCGCCGAGGGTGAGCAGGGCGCCGGAGAGGAGGACGGCGCTTTCGTAGCCGGCGTTGCCCTGGGTGTCGATGAACCTGCCGACGACCACCGGTGCGATCAGGCCGGCGGTGGTGACCAGCGCGTTCATCGTGCCGAGGGCGCCGCCGCGGCGGCGGGGCGGGGCCAGTTCCGCGACGGTGGTCGCCGCGATGGTGGCGTAGGAGCCGCCCGTGCCGAGGCCGAGGGCGAGCATCACCGTCTTCGCGGTGGCGGTGTCGGCGAGGGGGACGCAGAACAGGCTGACGGCGCCGATCAGGAGCAGGGCGCCGCCGACCCGGCCGCGGGCCGTACGGCTGCCGACGCCGCGCCGCATCAGCCGGCCGGTGAGCACCGCCTGGCCGAGCAGGACCACCGCCCCGACGGCCCACGGCGACACCACGAGCGTGCCGGCGGTGTCGGCCGGGTAGCCGAGTCCGTTGCGCAGGTAGGACGGCAGCCAGGCGACCATCAGGCCGACGATCCAGTAGCTGCTGAAGTAGGCGAGGGTGACGCCGGCCCAGGTCCGGGTGGCGAGGACGCGGCGATATCCGGGGACGGCGCCGGCCTCGTCGGCGGAGGCCGGTGACGTGGGCAGCGGGGAATCCGTACCGGGCGCGGTACCGGAGGTGGTGCTGGGCGCGGTACCGGAGGTGTCGGGGGCGGTACCGGAGGTGTCGGGGGCGGTACCGGAGGTGTCGGGGGCGTCGCCGCTCCGGAAGGGTCCGTCGCCGCCGGCCAGCAGCCACACCACCGACCAGAGCGCGCCGACCGCGCCGACGACCCAGAGGGCGGCGCGCCAGCCGTGCTCCTGGATGACCCAGGTCAGGCCGGGTGCGGCGGTGATGACGCCGAGGGTGACGCCGAGGGTGACCAGGGCGCCGGGGAGGTTGCGGCGGTGGTCGGGGAACCAGGAGAGGGCTGCCTGCTGGGCGACGGGGAAGGCCGGCCCCTCCGCCGCGCCGAGGACCAGCCGGGAGCCGATCAGGACGGCGAGGCCGCCGCCGATCGCCGGCGGGATCTGCGCCAGCGACCAGAGCACGGCCATGGCCAGCAGGAGCCGGCGGGTGGCGACGCGGTCGGCGAGCAGCAGGCCGACCAGTGCTCCGGAGACGGAGAACAGCAGGAAGAAGGCGCTGTTGGCCAGGCCGAACTCGGTCGCGGTCAGGCCGAGGTCGGCCCGGATCTCGTCGGCCGCGAGACCGAGGACGGACTTGTCCGCGAAGTTGACCATCATGAAGACCACGAGCAGGCCGGTGACGGTCCAGGCGCGGCGGTTCGGGTGCTTCGTGGTCGGGGCGGCACCGCTCGGCGGTCGGGGTGCGGTCTCTGTAGCGGTCACGGGGTCCTCCGGGGGTGCCGGGCTGCGGGCTCACGGGAGGGCTTTCGGCGGCGGGCGCCGCCGAAAGCCCTGGTGGGGCGGGGGTGGGGCGGGGAGGGCAGGACGAGGGGGTCGCGGTGCGGGTCAGGACAGGGGGACGCCCGCGATGGCGATGCGCTCCATGACGCGGCGCTGCGGGAAGTAGTCGTTGACCGCGTAGTGCTGGGTGGCGATGTTGTCCCAGACGGCGAGGGAGCCGGGCTCCCAGTGGAAGCGGATCTGGAACTCGGGGATGCGCGCCTGGAGGACGAGGATGTCGAGGAGGTCGCGGTTCTCGGCCTCGGAGAGGCCCTTGATGAAGCGGGTGAAGGGCTCGTTGACGTAGAGGGTCTTGCGGCCGCTGCGGGGGTGGCGGACCACGACGGGGTGCTCGACCTGCGGCCAGTCGGCGCGGAAGGCGGCCTTCTGCTCGTCGTTCATCAGCGCGCCCCAGCTGGCCTCCCAGTCGTGGACGGCGGTGAGGTCCTCGATGCGGGCCTTCAGGTCCTCGGGCAGGTTGTCGTACGCGGCGGCCATGTCGGCCCACATGGTGTCGCCGCCGGCGGCGGGCACCTCGACGGCGCGCAGCACCGCGCCGAGGGACGGGTTGGCCATGAAGGAGTGGTCGCTGTGCCAGATGTTCTTGTTGCCGGCGGCCTTGCCGTCCTTGGCGAGGCGGGAGATGCCGGCGTCGCCGGTCTTCGGGAAGAAGGGGTTGGGCTCGGTGGGGCCCCAGACGGCGGAGAGGGCCTGGTGGTGGTCGGCGGTGAAGCCGTGCTGGTCCCGGAAGAAGACGACCTTCCATTCGAGGAGCGCCTGCCGCAGCTCCTCGGCGAGGTCGTCGGTGATCGGGCGGGTCAGGTCGATGTCGGTCAGGACGGCACCGAAGTGCGGGGTCATCGGCTTGACGCCGAAGAGGGTGTAGGTGGTGGGGGCGGTCCCGGGCGCGGTGCGGTTCAGTTCGCGCCGCCCGTAGTGCATCAGGGGCTTGTCGAGGACGGGCTTGGGTGCGGCGACGGCGTCGGTGATCATGCGGTTCCTCTTCGGGGGAGGCGGGATGGCGGGCCGGCGCGGCGCACGGCGGCGTCGGGCGAGGACGGCCGGCCGCCGGTTCGTGTGCGCGGCGGTTCACCAAATTCGTTACCGGGAGTATCGATATTCGGGCGCACCTCGGCAAGGGGGTACGGCCGAAAATGTGCGGGACCTTCGGAAGAAAGGGCCCTTCCACGAGGCCGCCAAGGCAGCGGACGGCACGCAGTGTCACCTCGCGGCACGCGGTGCCTTACGGGAGGAAGGCGAACCACTCACCCGAAAACCCCTCGGTGCGCCCGGAGTCCGGGCCGCGGCCGCCGAACCTCGTCGGTACGCGGAACGCTCCGCGACCCCGCGAACCACCCTCGGCCGCACGGTGCGGCGCCGCGGCCCCTACGGGGGCGTCAAGACCGCACCGGAAAGCCCTGGGGGCCAAGGCAGGACAATGCAGTTGCCTTTGAGTCGCGGGGATCGTTGCCCCGCGTGCGTGTGACGGGGTGGGGCGCGGGGCGGCGGGTGCGGTTCGGGATCCTGACGAAGGTGTTCACCACTGAGCTGGTGGACGCGACGATAGCCAAGCACGACCGTGCCGAGCGGCGGCGCCGACTCCTTCCGGCGAAGCTGGTCGTGTACTTCGTCCTGGTCCCATGCCTGTTCGCCCGGGAGTCGTACGAGGAGGTGCTGCGGGTGCTGACCAGCGGCATCCCCGGCAGCCGGGCCCTCGCGCGGGTGAACCGGTCGTCGTTCTCCCAGGCCCGCGCCCGTATCGGCGAGGACGTACTGGAGACCGTGTTCCGCCAGGTGGCCGGCCCGCTAGCCACCCCGGCCACGCCCGACGCGTGGTGACGGGGGCTACGGCTCCTTGCCCTGGACGGCACCCAGTTCGACCTTCCCGATTCGACGAGCAATGGCGACACCTTCGACGGCCCCTCCACCACCGGCGGCGTCCCTTTCGCCTTCCCCCAGGTCAAGGCGGTGGTCCTCGCCGAGATCGGAGTGCACGGAGTCCTAGACGCCCGCCTCGGTGACTACCGCGATGGCGAACGTAGCCTTGCCTACCCGCTGGCCGGCTCGACCGGTCCCGGCGACCTGGCCATCGCCGACCGCGGCTTCTGGTCGGCCGAGTTCGCTCACGTCTTCACCACGGTGGGCGCGGATCCGCTGGTCATGCTCCAGTCCACCCACCTCGGCCCCGCCGGGCCGATCAGGTCACGGCCCCCGGAAGGCGTCCGGCAGGAACTGTGGGCCTGCCTCGCCGTCCACCACGCGATCCGCCAATTCGCCCACGCGACGGCGCTCGCCCGTCCGGTCGCGAACCTCGACCGTGTCCCCTACCCGAAGTGCGTCCGCATCGTCCCTTCCCAGCTCGGAGCCACCGCCACCAAGCTCACCCGTTCCTTCGCCGAGGCCGAACGGAGGCACGTGCACGCCTCCTGCCGGCCCGGCGCGGCCGGGACTGCCCGCGCGCGATCAAGAAACCGAACCGCTGGCCCGTGCTGAGGACCCGAGCCAGACGCGGCACTGTGCAACCCGGTCGCTGGGCGCACAACCAGACCTCGAAGCCGAAGACAACCGCCGGGCCGGGAGGCCAGTGCTCAAGGGAGGGTAAGCCCTCTCACCGCTCCGAGAGTCGCGGCTGTCCCCGCGGTTCGCCAGCGGCATGGCTCAGAGACCGGCGGTCTTCTCGCCCCAGACATCGGCAGGGTGCTCGTCGCCCCGGCCACCGCGATCATCACCGTCCGCAGCCTGATCCACCGGGCCTGGTACACCCACCGCTGGGACACCCGACCCCGCCCACCTCGCCTCCGATGGTCCCAGCCCACCTTCTACTGGAGGGCGTTCTCCTGCGCGTCGGCTCCTGCCGCCAGGATCAGGGCAGCCGCCTCGTCAAGAGCGGCGATCTCTTCCTGGGTGAGGGTCGGATTGGCGGCCCGCCGGGCCCGGGCCTCAGGCAGCAACATTCCGTCGGTGCCGCCGAGTTGACGCACCAGAGCAGGGAGGATGGTCCGGGCGATCTCGGCGACGGCTGGCATAGTGAGCGCCGCCTGCGCAAGGATCAGCGCGGTCATCGCGGTGTCCAGGCCGGGAGGGCCCTCCTGGGCGGTGGCCCAATCGATCACCACGGGGCCGTCCAGGGTGAGGAAAACGTTCTCCGGATGCAGGTCGAGGTGGATGATGCGGTGGGCTGGGTCGGCCCCGGTCCGGGGCGGGATAGCGTGCAGTCGCAGGAGCAGATCAGCCAGCAACTCACCCGCCTCCTCGCCGCTGAGCGTGCCCGCGACCAGCGCCTCCCGCATCGTCGGCCCCGACAGCCGCTGCATGACCAACTCCCCGGCCTCCGCACCCGGCCACACTGCCGGCACCGGATACCCGTGCTCGGCCAGGTACGCCATCACGACCGCCTCCCCGGTGGCGTCCTCACCGCCGCGGTAGCGCCGCACCACCCGGCCCTCGTCGAGGGCGAACACGTCCGCCGTCCGCCCCGCTCCGATCAATTCCCCGATCTCCATCCGGCAGAACTTACACGGAGCGCCGCCGGAGCTGCGTCGAGTTCTTCATCGACTTCGCCACCCTCTACAGCCTGATCCGACGAGCTGGTACACCCTCCGCTGGGACACCCGGCCCATCAGCACCCCGCATCCGATGACCTACTGGCGGACGCTCTAACGAGCTGGTGCGTGATAGTGGTGTAGGCGTGTTTCGCCTGGTCGTGGCCTTTTCTCAGGTGTTGGCGGTGCGGTCGGAGACAAGGCCGGCGATG
>NZ_JBHYPS010000010.1:8936-198575 GCF_042746075.1 Streptomyces sp. NPDC058758
CGCGAGAACCATCCGGTTAACCATGATCGTCACGATCGGATCATGCCACCCAACAGCCCGGATGCCTCACCCTCTATCACGCACCAGCTCGTAAGGGGCGGGCCGATGTTGAGAGACTACAGCTATGGGAACTTGGGGAACCTTGGGGCCGGCGTTGTTGTCTCTCGCGGGTGTTGCGCTCGGCGCGGGCGGATCGTTGTTTGGGCAGTACCTCGTCTCGCGTACGAGTGTTCGGCAGCTCGAAGCGCAGGAATCAGCCGCCCACCGGGCGCAGCTCAAGGACGCGGTTCTGAAGTTCGTGAGCATCGCGTTGCAGGTGGAGAAGGCGGCACTCACGCGATCGGACGGTGGCAGCCCGGCGGACGACCCCGCGCTCGGCGAACTCCTCGACGGCCTTTGGCTCGCCCAGGCGGAGATCGATCTGGCAGCCAGGAGCGAGCCACTGCGGGGCGCTGCCTACCGTTACGCGTTCTGCCTTGCTGAGGCGGCCCGAGGCGAGATAGCCGACGTTTCCGTGCTGCGTGGCCCGCAGGTGCAATTCATGGATGCCGCGTATGGCGACATGTGGTCGGGCCGGCGACGGGCAGAGGGGGAGCCTGCCACACCTCAATGAGACGATCTTGCTGTGGCTGGTGTGATCACGGCGTCCGAGCCGTCCTGGACAGCCCCGTTCACCGGGTTGAGCCCGCGTCGGTTCGGCAAGCTGATCACCACGTTGCGGCACGAGGGCGCGGATCCGGTCCGCAAGGGTCGGCCCTGGAGCCTGCCGCCGGAAGATCGAGGAGCGGGGTGCCGTGGCGGTCGACGATCAGATGACGTTGGGAGCCAGGGCGGGCACGGCCGACGGGCTAGGGGCCGATGTGATCCCCCCTTGGAGAGCCCGGACGTGAGAACCGTCCACGGAACAGTCGTCCAGGCCGAGAAGGCCGACGCGGCGTAGTTCGGTCAGGAGGCCGGCGTGGAAGCGCGGTCAGACACCGGCCTCGGTCCACTCCCGCAGCCGCCGCCAGGCCGTCGCGTCGGAGCAGCCCACGGTTTCGGCCGGGACATCGCGCCACGCGACACCGGTCCGCAAGACGTACATGACGCTCGTGAAGGCCGCCCCGTCGGGAACACGCAGTCGACGTGGGTGGCGGTGACGCCGTTCGGGAGCGGGCGGCAGAAGCGGCGTCACCTGCTCCCACGGGTCATTCTGAAACCATCAGTTACGAGCTGGTGCGTGATAGTGGTGTAGGCGTGTTTCGCCTGGTCGTGGCCTTTTCTCAGGTGTTGGCGGTGCGGTCGGAGACAAGGCCGGCGATGGCCCGATAGGTGGCGGGCAGAGCTTCGCGGCGGTGGGTCCAGCGGGTCAGCTGCTTCCAGCGTTTGTGGTCGGCAAGCGCGTGCTCGACGGTGATGCGCTTCGATGAGTGTCGGTGCCGGGCTTCCTCTCTGGCTGCGTGCACGTGTGGGAGGGCGATCTTGTTCGGCTTCCTGGGTGGTGTGATCGCCTTGCCGGGGTGGTCGCGTCTGAGGCCGAGGTATCCGTCGTCCAGGAGAACCTTCACATCGGGGAAGTGCTGGAAGCAGAGACCGATCCCCTCATTGCGTGCGGCGGTCGCATCGTGCATCCGCCCCGGCCGCAGGGCGTCGGTCCAGAGCGTGCGGCCCTGAGAGTCGGCGATGACGGTGGCCTTCATCGTGTTCTGCTTCTTCTTGCCGGAGACGAACGCGCGGCGGCCGCCGCGGCCGGCCAGGGGCCTGCGGACCTGGACCTCGGTCGCATCCAGCCTCAGCTCGACGCCCTCGGCCTGGGCATAAGCGAACACGTCTGCCAGGGTCCGCAGCCGCAGGCCAGGGTGGTCGGGGACGGCGCATCCACGTTCGGCCAGAAGCCCGCGTATCTCTCCGATAGCGCGGGTGACGGTGGAGCGGTCGACACCGAACAGCAGGGCGAGGAGAGAGTGCGGGAGATCGTGCCGCAGGTGGATCAGTGTGGCGACCAGCCGGTCAACGAAGACCAATTGGTGCCGGGCGCCGGCCCCCGCAGCCCGCCTCCTGGCCCCGCCGCGTGTCTGGTGACGCCGTCCTTCGACAGCGGCCTTCCACGGGCCGGCCAACTCCTCAAGCAAGCGGGCGAGATGAAGCCGGGAGATGCCCGTGAACACCTGATCCGCGAGAACCATCCGGTTAACCATGATCGTCACGATCGGATCATGCCACCCAACAGCCCGGATGCCTCACCCTCTATCACGCACCAGCTCGTAAGGCAACTGCATTGGCCAAGGCAGGGCCCCAAAGCCCCGGAGGAGCAGGCTCCATCGGAAAGGCCCGGAGGCCTCAGGGTCGCCTCGGAAGGCCCAGGAAGGCCCAGGAAGCCTCCGCCGGGCCTCGCCGCGGCCGTCAGGCCTCCGCTCCGACGGCCCGGGCGACCATGTCGACCACCGCGTCCACCAATCCCGTGTCCGGCGCGTCCTGTTCGGCCAGCATGCGGAACAGCAGCGAGCCGGCGACGAGCGTCGCCGTCGCCGCCACGTCCGTGTCGGGCCGTACGTCGCCGCGGACGATGCCGCGCTCCAGGATGCGGCGGGTCTCGCCGGTGACCCGGCCGGCGTAGGCGCCGTACGCGCTCCGCTCGGCGCCCGCCTCGGCCGCGGAACCGATCACGCCCGCGAGGAGCCGGTCGACTCCGGGCGCGCGGTACTGCCGCAGGCGGGCGGTGAGCAGCTCGCGCAGTTCGTCCCGGAAGCTGCCGAGGTCCGGCACGGTCAGGACGCCGACCCGGGCCTCGGCGGCCGCGATGACCAGGTCCTGCTTGGTGGGCCACCGCCGGTAGATGGCGGGCTTGCTGACCCCCGCCCGGGCGGCGACGGCCGCCATGGTCAGCTCCCCCATGCCGCGCTCCGCGACCAGTTCGACGACCGCGTCCAGTACGGCACCGGTCATCCGCTCGTCCCGCGGCCGGCCCGGCCCCTTGCCCTCGGTGTCCGCGCCGGACTGCCTGTTGGTCATGGCCCGACCCTACGAGGCGGCCGGGCGGGCCCCCAACCCGGCGCCGCCCCCGGCCCGTCCGGAGGTCCCGGCGGGGGCGACGGGCCGCCGTCCGACTCCCAGGGACCGGCCAGGATCTCCTCGGCCGGACTCGGCCCGTTCGTCGACGGGCCGCACACCGGCGTCATCCGCCGGCGGCCGGGCCCGGGGGCCGCCCCCGTATGCGGGGGCGCGGTGGCGGAGTGGCATCATGCGGTGCCATGGCGGACGACGGCAACGACAGGTTTCAGGCGGGCCGGACGGGGCTCATCGTCCGGGTCCCGGAGGCGGAGCCGGCCGTCCGCCCGTGGCGCGATCGGTTCGATCCCCCGGCCCGGGGCGGGGTTCCGGCGCACATCACGGTGCTGTTCCCGTTTCTCGAGTACGGCCGGATGGATGCGGCCGTCCACTCCGCCCTCGCGGAGGTGCTGGGAAGTCACCAGGCCTTCGACCTGCGGTTCGAGAGGTGCGGACGGCTCCCCGGGGTGTCCTACCTCGTTCCCGAGCCGGACGGGCCGCTGCGGCGGCTCACGGAGGCGATCGCTGGCCGATGGCCCGAGGCTCCGCCGTACGGCGGCCGGCACGCCGAGATCGTGCCCCACCTGACCGTCGCGCAGGGCCAGGGGGCCGCGGTGACGGAAGAGATCGAGGCCGACCTGGCCGGCCGGCTCCCCTTCACGTCCCACGTCTCCTCGGTCGAACTCGTGGTCCACGACGGCACGCGGTGGGACCAGCGGGCCTCCTTCGCGCTCGGGAAGCCCAGCGGGTCATGACGGAGTGACGAACGGATCGGCGCCGTCGCGCGGGATTCCCGACGTCCGCCACGCGGGTGGCGCCGCGGAGGCGGTCATGGCGGCCGTGCCCGCACCGGCCGCCGCCCCGCCGCGGATGACGGACCGTCCGTCCCCGCGTCCGGTCACTTCGTTCCCTCGAAGCATCGCGGTCACGAGGAAGACGGCACGGGGGGTCAGGGGTTCGCGTCCGGCGCAAGCGCGCGGCGCGTGGCGTTCGCCTGCCACTCCCGGCCGATCGACCGCATCAGCGCCGGGTACACGCCCAGGTACCGGAACGGCTTGATGCCGAGCATGTACAGGGAGCCGAGGCGGCCGTTGGGCTTCACCAGGACGGCCATCTGGCCCCGGTAGCCGCCGCTCCCGTCGGGGACCCAGCCGATGTGCATCACGCCGTGCATGGTCTTGTTGGCGTACTCGGCGGCCCACTCGTCGTGCGTCCGGAAGACCGAGGTGAAGGGGGACGAGGCGAGGTCCGGTCCCGGCGGCGCCTCGCGGAGGTCTTCCGGGAGGCGGTCGCGCAGGGTCTCCACCCGGCCGCCGACGCCCGAGTCCGGCGCGTCCCAGCCGAGCAGCGCCCCGAGCTTCCAGCGCACCGCGAAGAGGAAACGGCCCACGGGGTTGCCCCCGTGCGGGCCGTCCGTGCCGCCCGCCATCTGCTCGACCAGGTGGTGCAGGTCGTCGGGGCCGCCCGGGGTCGGCAGTGCCCAGAGGTCCTCCAGCCGGAAGTCGCCGGTGATCTCGTGGATCCGCCAGGGCCGGGACGTGTGGTCGCTCGCGGGAAGGCGCAGCGCGTTCATGACGGTCCCCCTGTCTGTACGGTGGCGTATAGATCGAGCATAACCCCTTTCTGTACGGCGCCGTATACTCCGGTTCGGAACGAAGCGAGGGGAGACCTGGCATGGGTGCGATCCGCACGCCGCGGGTCCGGTGGATCGAGGAGGGGCTGCGGGCGCTCGCCGCCGGCGGGCCCGAGGCCGTCCGGGTCGAGGTCCTCGCCCAGGCCCTCGGCGTCAGCAAGGGCGGCTTCTACGGCTACTTCCGCAACCGCGCCGCCCTCCTCGACGAGATGCTCGACGCCTGGGAGCGCGGGGTCACCGAGGACGTCATCGAGCGGGTCGAGCGCGGCGGGGGCGACGCCCGCGAGCGGCTCGGGCGGCTCTTCGACGTCGTCGGGGCCGCCGACACCCCCGTGACCGGCGCGGGGGTCGAGCTCGCCGTCCGCGACTGGGCCCGGCGCGACGAGGACGTCGCGGGCCGCCTCCGCCGGGCGGACAACCGGCGCATGGACTACCTGCGCGCGCTCTACGGGGCCTTCTGCCCCGACGAGGACGACGTCGAGGCCCGCTGCCTCATCACCTTCTCCCTGCGGATCGGCGACCACCTCATCGCGGCCGACGACGGCCCGCGCCCCCGCTCCGAGGTCCTCGCCGCGGTCAGGCAGCGCCTGCTGGCCCGGCCGGTACCCGCCGAGGACCCGGAGGGCAGGCCGGGAGCGCCGTCCTGAGCGGATCGCCCGACCGGACGCCCTCGCCGGTCGTCCTGACCGGTCGTCCTGGTCAGCCGTCCTGGTCAGTCGTCCTCGGACGGCGGGCGGGCCGAGGTCAGGACTCCGATCTTGTCGATGCGGTGCTCGGGGTTGCCCTGGGCGTCGCGCCAGAGGTTTCCCGCCGCGTCGTCCTCCGGAGTGGCGCAGGTGGAGAGCGTGATCATGGCGCGGGTCGGCCGTTCCCCGGGCTCCCCCGGCACGGCGGCCCGCTGCTCGGCCAGCGAGCGCTCGGAGCGGAACGAGGTGGTGCGGGTCGCGACGATCCGGTACGTGTACGTGGCGCCTTCGACGGTGACGCGGACCTCGTCCCCGACCTCGACGTCGGGCAGGTCGCGGAGCGGTCCCCCGGCGGAGAGCCGGTGGGCGGTCACCTGGTAGTTGCCGATGTCGCCCGGGCCGACGCCGCCGTGCTTCCCGTACGGGCTGGCCGCGACGCCCCGGTCCTGGATGCGGGTGCCCGCCCGGTCGTCCGTCCTCCCCTCGTACGGCACGACCCGCAGGTCCACCACCCCGATCGAGAGAACGTCGAGCTCGGCGGGGCGCGGGCGCGGGGTGGGGACCGGGGAAGGGGTCGGGGTCGGGGCGGCGGCCACCGGTGCGGGGGCTCCGGGGCCGCGGGCGGGCGGCGGTACGGCCCCGAGGGGCGCGGGTTCCGGCGGGGCGGCGGCCGGGGGCCCGTCGGGAGCGCCCGCGCCGGGCGCGGCGCAGCCTCCGAGCAGGACCAGGAGCGCCGTCGCGGCGGCGGCACGGCGGGCGGGGCGGACACGGGTCATGGCTCTCGACCGCCTGACGATGGACGGCACCTGCGTGCTGCGGCAAACGACGCGCCGGCCGACCGTATTCCCCCGCCCGAACGGGAAGCGGCACGGCCGCGGCCAAAGGCGTGGGTACGGAACCGGAGCTTCGGGGCACACGTTCTTCGAGCACACCGAGGAGAAGGAGGACCGGATGGACGGCGTGAGCGGCTTCTGGTGGGCGGTCGCCGCGGTGGTCTTCGCCGCGACCCTCGCGGTGGCCGTCGTCCTGGCCGTACGGCTGGCCCGGGCGCGCAGGACGCTCGGCGACTCGGGCGTCCCCATGTCGCGCAAGGTGCTCTTCTGGGGAGCCCTGCTCTACCTGGTCAGCCCGGCGGACCTGCTCCCCGATCCCGTCCTCCTCGACGACATCGGCGTCCTGCTGGCGGCGCTGCGCTCCCTGCACCGGGCCGGGGCGCAGGCGCGGGAGCCCGGCCGAACGGCCTGACGGCCCCGGGAAAGCCGCCGGCCGTCCCGGGGCGCGCCGCTCACGCCGTGCGCCGCGCCCCCTCCGCTCAGCGGCGGACGCCCGCGTACGCCCCCGGGGAGATGCCGCCCTCCGCGCCGGCCGTGCCGCCGACGGTCCAGACCCGGCCCGCCGCGTCGGTCGCCGCTCCGTACAGGTACCCGGCCCCGGGGGGTTCCTCGGTGCGGGTGAGGAAGCCCTGGGGGCCGGGCGTGAGGACGTAGTTCCCGTCCGGCTCGACCTCGGGGTTCAGGGTCTCCCCCACCACCACCGGGCGGCCGGAGCCGTCGAAGGCGATGTCGTAGAACTGGCCCGTCTCGGCGGGGGTGCGGACCGTGCGCCACGCACGGCCGTCGAAGCGCACGATCACGGGGCGGCGCCACAGCTTCTCGTCCCTGATGTGGCCGACGGCCCAGACGTCGTCCGCCGCCCGCGTCTCGATGCCGTCGAAGAGCGCCCCGTCGAGCGCGGGCGGCAGGCGCTGCTTGGTCCACGACGTGCCGTCGAAACGGGAGACGCCGTCGCCGACGGCCTGGAGGACGCCGTCGGGGCGGGCCTCCAGCTGGGAGACCCAGTTGAGCCCGGTGTCCGCGGGCAACCGGGTCCAGTCGCCACCGCCGTCCGCGTCCCCGCGGAACAGGGCCGGTACGTACTCCCCGGCCGCGTCGGCGTAGCCGCCGTACACCCAGACCGAACCGCCCTCGTCCACGGCGACGGCGGACAGCGACGTCCCGCTCGCCCCCTCCGGGAAGGGGAGGGCGACCTCGCTCCACGCCGCGCCGTCCCAGTGCTGGAGCAGGGCGCGGCCCCGGTCCCAGTCCGTGTCGCCCACGGCTTCGTAGCGGGTGCCGACCGCCCACACCTCGTCGGGCGCGCCGGCGGCGAGGTCGTCCAGGCGGCCGTGGTCGGCGGGCTGCGGGGGCGACTGCCAGCCCGTGCCGGTCCAGCGCAGGGCCACCGGCGCGAAGGGGCGGGTGGTCGCGTCGCTGCGGAGGCCGACCGCCCAGGTCGCGCCCCGCGTGGTCTCGACGTCGAACAGCACGCTGCCGTCGCCGTCGGACGGGCTGACGTCCCGCCAGTTCCCTCCGTGGGCGGCAGCGGGCGGGGCGGCGGCGCCGAAGACGGCCGCCAGCCCGATGGCGAGGGCCGTGGCCGACCTGGGGAGCGTCAAGAACATGAAGGACCGTCCTCGGTTCGGGGTGCGGGAGGTGGTGCGCGTGCTCTCGGTACCTCCGACGCGGCGGGCCACCGGAAATGTTTCACCCTCCCGGAGCGGTCCGGGCCGGCCCTCCCCGTCCGTCCGGACACGGCTCCTCGGGAACGCCTCGAAGGCGTCCCGAAGACATACAGCCGTGAATCGCCCTTCGGGTTGAACCAGAGACTGCATCCGGATCACCCTCACCGTCACGCTTTCCGCAGCCGCCGCCCTCGACGTGCCCCGCTCCGGGGGGGCGGGCAGGTGGTCGCCCCGAGCGGGCGCCGGATCGCCGCGAGGTCGTCGTGGGCGGGCAGGGACACCGGCGGGACCGGCAGGGCGTGGCGCGCGCGGCGTCGTCCGGCGTGGCCCGCCGGACCTCGCGGGCCGTGGGGAGCGGGCCGGGTGTGCGGGTCATGACCGGGTGCCTCCCGTCGGCGGGGGACGGGAAGGGGCGTTCCGGGGCGAGGGCGGGGCCGTCACGGGCGGGGCTCCCGGGGGCGGCGGGCCAGGGTGTGCACGAGGTGTGCCATGTCGCGGGCCGGGGAGCGCCAGGAGGCGGCCCACTCCGCCGCGACCGCCGCCGCGTACACGTGGTCGTCGGGCTCCCAGCCCACCAGGTGGTCGGTGAAGATCCGCACGCCCTGCCAGTGCAACGGCCTCAGCCCGTGGCCCGCCGCCAGGCGGTCGAGGGCCTCGGCGGTGTCGCCCCGGCTGTGGATGCCGAGGTTGCCGAGGCTGGTGGCGGCGCCGCTCTCGATGAGGCGGAGCGCGGTCTGGTAGTCGCCGGCGAGCGCCTCGCGCACGCCGACGGCGCAGCGGTTCTTGGCGAGGATGCTCAGCAGCCCGCCGGGAGCGACGAGTTCGGCGAGGCGGGCGACCGCCCGGTCGGGCCCGTCCAGGTACATGAGCACCCCGTGGCAGCAGACCGCGTCGAACCGCTCCCAGGTGAAGGGGAGGGTTTCCACGCCGGCCTCGACCAGGCGCACGCGGGCGTCGAGCCCGGGTCTCGCGGCGAGGCGGCGGGCCGTGGCGGCCAGCATGCGGGGGTCCGGGTCGGCGCCGGTCACGTGGTGTCCCGCGGCGGCGAGTCGCAGGGTCATCTCGCCGGTCCCGCAGCCCACGTCCAGGACCCGCACCGGGGAGGGGCCCAGCTCCGCGCGGAGGCGGCGCTCGACCAGGTCGTGGCGCAGCCGGCCGCGGGCGCTGTCGGAGTGGGCGCCGTAGGCGGCGGCGACGGGGGCGAAGTCGGTCACCGCGGCCGCCCCGTCTCCGTGCGGGGGCGGCCGGCCGGGATGCCTTCGCGCGCGGCGCGCGTACGGGGGGCGAGGTGGGCGGGGGCGCCGCGGCCGCCGGGGGGCCGTTCGAGGCGTTCGGCGGCCGGGGCGCGCACGGGGTCGGGGGACGGGGGCATCTCGGCACCTCACCGGGTTCGGGACGGAGGACGGGCGGTTGGGACGTCCCCCGGCCCAACGACCGGGGCCCTCGTGCCGAGCACATGCGATTCGGACGGTGTTCGAAGCCCGGGGCGTGCGGGGCGGGTCCGTTCCCCGTGCGCCGGTCCGTGCGGGACGCGGGTCGTGACCGGTGCCGCGCGTGGCCGAAAGCCGCCGCTCCGCCGCCCCGTGCGGGGCCGCGTCCCGCCCCGGCGGTGCGTCAGCCGATCCGTTCGGCCAGGGCGACGATGATGCCCGAGGGGCCCCGGAGGTAGCAGAGGCGGTAGACGTCCTCGTACCGCGCCACCTCGCCGAGGAGTTCGGCGCCGTGGCGGCGCAGGCGGGCGAGGGTCGCGTCGATGTCGTCGACGGCGAACATGACCCGGTGCAGGCCCACCGTGTTCGGCGGCGGGTGGGGGGAGCCGTCGCGGACGGGAGCGGGGTGGTGGTACTGCGCGAGTTCCAGCTTGCCGTGGCCGTCGGGGGTGCGCATCATCGCGATCTCGCTGCGGACGCCGTCGAGTCCGACGGTCCGGTCCGCGAAGAGGCCCTCGATCGGCGACCTGGCCTCGACCTCCATGCCCAGTTCGGTGAAGAAGGCGACGGCGGCGTCCAGGTCCTCGACGACGATCCCGACGTTGTCCATCCGCTGGAGGGTCATGACGGTTCTCCCTGCTGTGGTGCGTGGCCCTTCGACGCCACCGGTATACCGGGGACGGGGCTCGGGCCCGTGCCCGACACCCCCGGACGGGCCGGACGGCCGGGCGGGCACGGGGTCCGGTGAGGGGGACGCGCTCGTCCGCGCATGCCGACGCGGCCTCTCCCACCGTCCCTGTGGGAGAGGCCGCCACCGGGCGGCGGACGGTACGCATGCGTCCGCCGCCCGGGGTTCGTCAGGCCGTCCCGGCGTGCTCCGCCGGGGTGGACGCGGTGGCCCGGGAGGGGCCGTCCTCGGTCTTCCGTCCGGCGGCCGACTCCTCGGCGAGGCGTTCCATGCCGCTCGTGGTCTTCAGCGGCTTCTCCTTGACGAAGAGGACCGCGACGAGCGCGAGGAGGGCGAAGGGGGTGGCGACGAGGAAGAGTTCGCCGGTGGCGACGCCGTAGGCGTGCTCCACGATCTCGCGGATCGGGCCGGGCAGGGTCGTCATGTCCGGCACCGCTCCGTGTCCGGCCGCGCCTCCCCCGGCGGGCACGCCCGCGTCCTGGAGGCCCTTGCTCATCTCCGCGGCCACCCGGTTGGCGAGGATGGCGCCGAGCACGCTGGTGCCGATGGTGCCGCCGAGGCTGCGGAAGAAGGAGAGGACCGAGGTGGCGGCGCCCAGTTCGGAGGCGGGCACGTCGTTCTGCGCGGCCAGGACCAGGTTCTGCATCAGCATGCCGACGCCGACGCCCATGACCGCCATGTAGAGGCTGAGCAGGCCGAAGTGGGTGTCGGCGCCGATCGTGGCGAGGAGGCCGAGACCGGCGGTCATCAGCACGCCGCCGGCCACGAGGAACGCCTTCCAGCGGCCGGTCTTGCTGATGAACTGCCCGGCGACCGTGGAGGACACCAGGAGCCCCATGATCATCGGCAGGCTCATCAGGCCGGCGACCGTCGGGGACTTGCCCAGCGAGATCTGGAAGTACTGGGACAGAAAGACGGTGCCGCCGAACATGGCCAGGCCGACGAAGAGGCTGGCGACGGTGGTCAGGGTGACGGTGCGGTTGCGGAAGATGCCGAGCGGGATGATCGGCTCGGGCACCCGGGACTCGACGAGGACGGCGGCGGCGAGCAGGACCAGTCCGCCGCCGGTCAGGGCCGCGGTCTGCCAGGAGGCCCAGTCGAAGCTGTTGCCCGCCAGCGACACCCAGATCAGGAGCGCGCAGACGCCGGCGACGATGAGGAAGGCGCCCAGGTAGTCGATCTTCGCCTCGCGGCGCGTGGTCGGCAGCTTCAGGGTCCGCTGGAGCAGCACGATGGCGAGCAGGGCGAAGGGGACGCCGATGAAGAAGCACCAGCGCCAGCCGAGCCAGGAGGTGTCGACGAGCACGCCGCCGATGAGGGGGCCCGCGACGGTGCCGACGGCGAAGACGGCGCCGAACAGTCCGGCGTACTTGCCGAGCCTGCGGGGCGGGATGATCGCCGCCATCACGACCTGGGCCAGGGCCGTCAGGCCGCCGGCGCCGATGCCCTGGGCGACCCGGCTGAAGATCAGCAGGCCCACGTCGTGCGAGAAGCCGGCGAGGAGCGAGCCGACCACGAACAGGCCGAGGGAGATCTGGAGGAGCAGCTTCTGGTTGTAGAGGTCGGCGAGCTTGCCCCAGAGCGGGACCGTCGCCGTCATCGCGAGCAGTTCGGCGGTGACGACCCAGGTGTACGAGGACTGGCTGGCGCCGAGGTCGGCGATGATCCTGGGCAGGGCGTTCGCGACCACCGTGCCGGCCAGGATCGACACGAACATGCCGGCCATCAGGCCGGACATGGCCTGGAGTATCTGTCGGTCCGACATGGAGGTCGGTGGCGCCTCGACCGGCGCCGTCGTTGAGGTCACAGCATCCTTCTCAAGTGGTGCGTTGTCCGGAGGGCCGCTGCCGCGGACGCGGGTCGCGGCGCTCCGGGGAGATCCGTTCGGCGGGTGGCGGGGGCGCGGCCGGGCCGGGCGCCCGGGGGCGGGCGTCCGGGGGCGGGCGCCTCAGCCGCCGCCGGGGTGGGCGTCGGGGGGAACGGGGGGTTCGGGGAGGCCGGCGGCCAGGTGCTCGAAGGTCTCCCGGAAGACGTCGGCGAAGGACGTCTCGGCCTGCCGCACGCACCAGTGCTCGACGGCGACGCGGACGGCGGTGCTGCCGACGGCCGCCAGGAGGCGTGGGTAGAGCGGCAGCGCGCGTCTGCGCTCCTGCTCCGGCGGCGAGCCCTGGGCGGGGCGGTCCTCGGTGAAGAGCGGCGAGTCCGCGCCGACGCGCTCGGCGAGCGCTTCCGCGAGGAGGAGTTCGTCGGCCATGTGGGCGCCGAGGGTCCGGGCGAGTAGCTGGGGGTGGGTGCCGAGGACTTCCGCGTGGAGCCGCCACAGCTCGTGCTCCTGCTCGATCTCCTCCAGTTCCGCGGCCAGGGCCTCGCGGAGCGCATCGAGCGGGGCGAGCCCGGCCGGGGCGGCGAGGACGGCGCGGCGGACCCGGGCACCGGAGTCCGCCCCGATCATCACGAAGACTTCGTCGCGGGAGTCGAAGTAGTTGAAGAAGGTGCGCGCGGAGACGCCGGCGGCCGCGCTGATGGCGTCGACGGTGACGTTCTCGACGCCGTGCTCGGCCGCCAGGCGCACGGCCGCCTCCGCCAGGGCGGCGCGTGTCGCCTTCTTCTTGCGTTCCCTGAGCCCGCCGCGGGCGGGCACCCCCTCTGCCATGCGTGCATGGTACGCAAAAATGCAGAGCCTGCAAAAATCAGCCGTCCGCCTTCGGCCGGGGAGTGAGGGCGGTGCGGTACCGGGTGTCGTGGAGCAGGGTGGTGATCCTGGCGGTGGTCGGGCGGTCGGGCTTCTCCGGGGTCCGCCGGCCGGTCAGAACGCGACTTCGTCGCGGATCAGGGGGCAGGTCATGCAGTGACCGCCGCCCCGGCCGCGGCCCAGTTCGGCGCCGACGATGGTGATGACCTCCACCCCGGCCTTGCGCAGCAGGGTGTTGGTCTGGGTGTTGCGGTCGTAGGTGAAGACGACGCCGGGTTCGAGGGCGACGGCGTTGTTGCCGCTGTCCCACTGCTGGCGTTCGGAGGCGTAGACGTCGCCGCCGGTCCGGACCACCCGCAGTTCGGGCAGGCCGAGGGCCTTGGCGACGACGTCGACGAAGGGGGTGGAGCCCTCGTCGGTGATCTCCACGCCCGGTTCCCGGTCGGTGGGCCGCAGGGAGAAGGTGTGGACGGAGTCCATGATCGCCGGGTAGAGGGTGACGATGTCGCGGTCGGCGAAGGTGAAGACGGTGTCGAGGTGCATGGCCGAGCGCAGTTTGGGCATACCGGCCACGACGACGTGCTCGGCGGCGCCGTTCTCGAAGAGGGCGCGGGCCACCTGGGTGATGGCCTGGCGGGAGGTGCGTTCGCTCATGCCCATGAGGACGACGCCGTTGCCGACGGGCATGATGTCGCCGCCCTCGAAGGTGGCCTGGCCCCAGTCCCGCTCGGGGTCGCCCCACCAGACGGTGGCGTCCTTGAAGTCGGGGTGGTGGGTGTAGATCGCCTTCATCAGGAGGGTCTCGCCGTGGCGGGCGGGCCAGTAGAGCGGGTTCAGGGTGACGCCGCCGTAGAGCCAGCACGTGGTGTCGCGGGTGTAGAGCGTGTTCGGAAGGGGCGGCATCAGGTACTCCCGGGCTCCGGTGCCTTCCCTGGCCAGTGCCGCGTATCCGGACCGGAGGTCGTCCGGCAGGTCGGCGGTGGACAGTCCGCCGATGAGGAACTCCGCCAGGGCGCGGGGGGCGAGGGAGTCGAGGAACGCCCGGGTCTCCCGGACGAGTCCGAGGCCGACCTCGTTGGCGGTGATCTTCCGGTCGAGCAGCCACTCCTTGGCCGCCGGGAGGGTCATGGTCTCCGAGAGCAGGTTGTGCAGCTCGACGACCTCGACCCCGCGCTGGGTCAGCTTGTTCACGAAGTCGGCGTGGTCGCGCTGGGCGTTCTCCACCCACATCACGTCGTCGAAGAGCAGGTCGTCGGAGTTGGTCGGGGTCAGCCGGCGGTGGGCGAGGCCGGGTGAGCAGACGAGGACCTTGCGGAGCCGCCCGACCTCGGAGTGGACGCCCAGGGCGGGCTTGGCGGAACCGGAGTCGCTGGTGGTCATGGTCGGCCTTTCTGGTGGCGCGGGGCGTCGGTGGGGTCAGAGTTCGATCCAGCCGGCCGCCAGGGCGACGACGCCCAGCACGGCACCGGCGACGGAGACGGCGCAGATGACGGCCTCCCCCGGGGAGAACAGACGGCGGTTCTGCTCCCGGCGGGTCTGCGCGAACAGGAGGGTGGCGGGGGCGTAGACGATGAAGGAGACGAGGACGAACTTGAGCCCCGCCGCGTAGAGGAGGAAGGCCGTGTAGAGGGTGGCGAGGACGGCGACGACGAGGTCCCGGCGGGTCGTCCACCCCCTCACCTCCTCCTGGCGGGGCCTCAGGGCGATCTTCACCGCGAAGCCGGCGGCCAGCAGGAACGGGATGAGGCTGAGGGCGCTGGTGAGGTCGAGGGCGAAGTTGAACGCGTCGCCGGAGAAGGCCGTGACAACGAGGACGACCTGGCTCAGGGCCGTCGTCAGCAGCAGCGCGGGGACGGGCACGTCGTCACCGCTGGAGCGGCCGAGGAAGCGCGGCATGTCCCTGTCCTTGGCGGCGACGAACAGCACCTCCGCCGCCATCAGCGTCCAGGCCAGGTAGGCGCCGAGGACCGACACGATCAGGCCGACGCTGACGAAGACCTGGCCCCAGGTGCCGACGGCCGCCTCCAGCACGCCCGCCATGGACGGCTGGCGGAGCTGGGCGATCTCGCCCATCGGCAGGACGCCGTACGAGACGATGGTGACCGAGGCGAAGATCGCGAAGACGCTCAGGAAGCCCAGGACGGTGGCGCGCCCCACGTCCTCGCGGCGCTTGGCGTGCCGGGAGTAGACGCTGGCGCCCTCGACGCCGAGGAAGACGAAGACCGTGGCGAGCATCGTGCCGCGGACCTGGTCGAAGAGGGAGCCCGCGTAGTCCGCGCCGGCGAAGTTGTCCGCGAACACGGAGGGCTCGAAGAGGAAGAGGGCCAGGAGGACGAAGACGAGGATGGGGACGAGTTTGGCGACGGTCACGATCCGGTTGATCGCCGTCGCCTCCTTCACTCCGCGCCGGACGAGCAGGAAGAAGCCCCACAGGCCCGCCGAGGACAGGACGATCGCGAGGGCGGTGTCGCCGTCGCCGAGGGCGGGGGCGAGGGCGCCGACCGTCGACATGATGAGCACCCAGTACGTGACGTTGCCGACGCACGCGCTCGCCCAGTAGCCGAAGGCCGAGAAGAAGCCCAGGTACTCGCCGAAGCCCGCCTTGGCGTAGGCGTAGACGCCGGCGTCCAGGTCGGGACGGCGCACGGCGAGGGTCTGGAACACGAACGCGAGCATCAGCATGCCGAAGCCGGCGACGGCCCAGGCGATCAGCGCTCCCGCGACGCCCGTCTCCTGGGCGAACCGCCGGGGCAGCGAGAACACGCCGGCGCCCACCATGGACCCGACGACCATCGCGGTGAGGGTCGGCAGGGTGAGCTTGGCCGTCGGCGCGGCCTCCCCGGAGACCGTCTCGTCGCTCGCCGACGCGTCCTTCTTCACGTGGACCCCCTCCGAGGAGTTGACAGACCGTGGCGCCTGGAACGCCCATCAAGGTGAGAAACTATCCAGGTTCAGTCTGTTTTGCCCACATATGGGGTCGCGTCCATAGGGTCGCGTCGTCCGGAAGAAGGGCGGGCGGGCCCTCCGGCGCCGCGGGGTCGGGCGGCGGGCAGGCACTTCCCGTCGGTGCCGTGCCGCCCCGCGCTCCGGGGCGCGGGGCGGCGCGGCGCGGCCTCAGGCGGTGTGCAGCCGCAGGCCGTAGCGGGCGAGGATCTCGTTCACCGGCTGGAACCACGTCTCGCCGCCGGAGGAGCAGTTGCCCCAGCCGCCGGAGGTGACGCCCTGGGCCTGGTCGCCGCTGAGGAACGAGCCGCCGGAGTCGCCGCCCTCGGCGCAGACGCTGGTCTTGGTCATCTGGTACACCGCGCCCTGGCTGTAGTTGACCGTCTGGTTCTTGGCCAGGACGGTGCCGCAGTGCCAGCGCGTGGTGGAGCCCGAGCGGCAGATCGAGGCGCCCACCGGGGCCTCGGCCGAGCCGCGCACCAGCTGGTCGGGGACGGTGCCCCAGCCGAGCACCACGGGCACGGTCCACCAGCCGCTGTGGATCGAGACGTACGCGTAGTCGTCCCCGGGGAACGACGAGCCCTGGAAGGTGCCCATCGCGGAGCCGTCCCAGCCGCGCACCGCCGCACCGGCCCGCCCGCAGTGACCGGCCGTCACGAAGCCGCCGTGGACGGAGAAGCCGATCGAACAGCGGACGTTGCCCGTGTAGTACGGGTCGCCGCCCACCGTGCCCGCCGCGTACGTACGGGGCGCCTCGGCCGTCTCGGCGACGGTGACCGGCCCGGCCGCCCCGGCCCGGTCGAGGAAGGCCCGCACCGCGGGGGCCTGCCGCTGTCCGCGCACGACGTCGACCACGACGCTGTTGGCCTTCGGATCGACGTGCCACCCGGCGATCCCCGCGGGGGCGCGGAGCCCGTCCAGGCGCGCCTTGGCCCGGTCGAGGGCCGCGGCACCGTGCCGGACCAGCCGGGTGTCGGCGCCCAGCGCCCGCACCTCCGCCTCCTCGGCGCGGTCGGTCACGGCGACGACGAGCCGGCCGGCCGCCGGGTCGAACCACGAGCCGGCGTAGGCGGCGCCCGCGCGCTGCCGGGCGGCCTTCTCCACCTCGGCGGCCGTCTTCTCGGCGCGGAGCCGTTCCTCGGCCTGCGCCTCGGTCAGCCCGAGGTCCCGCCGCATCGCGTCGAGCAGTCCGGCGGACGCCGAGGGCGGCGCGGCGCGCTCCGGAAGCGGGGCGGCGTTCGCCGCGGCGGCGCCGAGACAGACCGTCAGGAGCAGGGCGCCGACGGCGGCGCGCAGGGGGGTGGTGCGTTTCACGGGACCTCCAGGGTGGGGGAATCCGAACGCTGAGAGCGCTCTCTGAGAGCGCTCTCAGTCACGTTAGCGGCCCTTCCTTGTCAGGTCCATACCAACAGTGGCCGTCGTTCGGCCGCCCTTCGCCGCGGCCCGCCAGAGGCCGGAGCCCTCACCGCCGCCGCATGGCTCGCCCCGACGGTCCTCGGCGACGAGCGGGCCGGCCCCCGCCCGCCGTCAGGCTCCCGCCCGCCCCGCAGGCGTCTCGCGCCGCCCCTCCGACACCGGCACCGGCGTCGGCACCGGCACGGGACCGGCATCGCGCCGAGAGCCCCCTCCGTTGAACGCCAGGTTCAGGAAGAACGCCAGCAGCGTCGCACTCGTCACCGGTGAGCCGAGGACGATGCCGACGCCTTCGGGGAAGCGGGAGTACAGGTCGGGCGCCACCTCGGGCGCCATGCCGACGCCGATCGACACCGCGACGATCAGCAGGTTGTGCGTGCCGTCGAAGTCGACCTTGCGGAGCGTGCTGACACCGACCGCGGCGACCGTCGCGAACATCACGAGCCCCGCCGCGCCGACCACCGGTTGCGGCAGCCCCGCGACCAGCGCCCCGAGCCTGGGAACCAGGCCGAGGAGGACGAGGATGCCGCCCGCGACCGTCGCGACGTGCCGGCTGCGCACCTTCGTCATCGTCACCAGGCCCACGTTCTGTGCGAACACCGTGTCCAGGAAGGCGTTCATGACGCCTCCCAGCACCCCGGAGAACCCGTCCGCGGCCAGTCCGCGCGCCATGTCCGCGGTGGTCAGCCGCTTCCCGGTCAGCTCCGCGACCGCGATCAGATCGGCCGTCGACTCGGCGAACAGGACCAGCATCACCACGCACATGGACAGCACGGCGACCGCGGGAAACTCCGGGGCGCCGAAGTGGAACGGGGCGCTGATCCCGATCCAGTCCGCCGCCCGTGCCGCCGAGAAGTCGACCAGACCGAGCGGAACGGCGACCGCCGTCCCCGCCAACAAGCCCAGCAGCACACCGGTTTGAGCGAGGAAACCGCGCCCGAACCGTGCCACCAGCAGGATCACGAGGACGACGAACGCGGCGAGCGCGAGCCGCGAGGGCGCCGCGTGATCGGCGGCCCCGGGGTCGTTCCCGACGACCAGGTTCACGCCCACGCCGATCAGCGCGAGCCCCACCACCGTGATCACCACGCCGCTCACCAGCGGCGGGAAGAAGCGGACCGCCTTCGCGAACGGATAGGCGACCAACAGCCCGAACACTCCGGCGGCGAGCATCGACCCGTACACCGCCTGAAGACCGTACTCCCCGGCGATCAGGATCATCGGCGTCACCGCGGTGAACGCGGCCCCGGCCATCACCGGCATCCGCACGCCGAGGAAGCGGCCGACACCGGCGCCCTGGATCATCGTGACGACGCCCGCGACGAGCAGATCGGCGTTGATCAGAACGGCGATCGTCGCGGCGTCGAGCCCGGCCGCGGCACCGAACACCAGCGGCACGGTCACACATCCCGTGTACATCACGAGCACGTGCTGGAGCCCCAGCACCGCGAGCCGCCCGAAACCGGCCCGCCGTCCGCCCGTCGCAGACATCGTCACGTCGACCACCTTCCTAGCGGGCGAAGTTCGCGGCGATGCGCTGCTGGATGTAGTCGGCCGCGGTGATCGGCGGGTAGCGGCCCTCCGGGCCCTCGATCACCACGTCACGGTCGGCCTGCGCGAAGAACGCGATGCT
This sequence comes from Streptomyces sp. NPDC058758, assembly GCF_042746075.1. Lineage (NCBI taxonomy): Bacteria > Bacillati > Actinomycetota > Actinomycetes > Kitasatosporales > Streptomycetaceae > Streptomyces > Streptomyces sp. NPDC058758. The sequence continues at coordinate 27,582 of NZ_JBHYPS010000010.1, forward strand.
GTGGCGGGCCGACCGGTCGTCGTCGGGGCCCGGTGACCTGACGCGGTGGAAGTTCGACGGGAGCCGGTCGTCGCTCCACCGCATCAGCATGTCCCCGATGTTGCAGGTGATCACGGAGTCCGCCGGCTCGACCGGCGTCCACTCCTGCGCCTCGGCCTCCTTGCCCGGGCACACCTGCAGCCCGCCCTGCCCCTCCCGCTGGAACAGCAGCGTCAGGCAGTCGAAGTCGGTGTGCGCCCCGGCCCGCCACACGTTCGCGGGGATCACGGCGTCGTCGGGCACGGCGAAGTAGTGCAGCATCCGCAGGGTCGACTGGTACCGCGGGCTCGCCGGGTCGTGGGCCCGCGCGAAGAACCCCTCGGGCATCCCCAGCCGGTCCGCGAAGCAGGACAGCACCCGCATCGCCAGGTCCCGGCAGCTCGCCTCGAACGCCAGCACGCGCTCCCGGAACCCGGGCAGCGCGTCGTCCGGCCACAGCCCCTCCATGTGCGGGCGGGTCACCTGGTAGGACTCCTTCTGGTCGGGCGTCCCGATCGAGGGGCGCACCTGGGTCATCGACTCCCAGCCGGAGTTGAGCCCCTTCTTCAGGGCGTGCCGCGCCTTGGTCTCCTCCGGCAGGGCGAAGAAGGCCTCGGCGTCGGCGAACGCGCCGTCCACGACGTCGGGTTCGATGCCGTGGTTGACCAGCTGGAAGAAGCCGATGTCCGTGGCGGCGGCCCACAGTTCCCCGGTGATCTCCGCCTTGCGGTGCTCGAAGTCGGTGAGGTCGATGCGGCGGATCTCCCGGGCGGACGTCTCCGTCCCGGCCCCGCCCATGCGGGTCTCCTTGGCCAACTCGTCGAGGGTGTACGTGGTGTTCGTCATCGCGGCTGTCGCTCCTGTGACAGGGAGTTGCGTACGGGATGCAGTCACCGCCCCTGCGATCCCCAGCACGGGCACTCGTATGCCCGCGTGCACGGTCGCGGCGGGCCCCTTCGTGGGCCCGGCGCCGTGGGCTGGTGCGGGCCCCGGTCGCCGGGGCCCGCACGCGATGTGCTCAGCCTGCACGGTGTGTGTTACCGGTGGGGATCACGCTGTTACGCGGCCGTAAAGCCCGAGGCGCCCGCGGTGGAGGTCCCGGGCTCCGCCGGTCGATCGCCGCGGGAGCCCCCACCCGCGAGGCCTGCCGCCAGCTCCCGCGACGACAGCCTGACGTGCTCTCCGTCGCGTACCAGCACCTCGCCCCCGACCAGCACGGCCGCCACCGTCCTGCTGCCCGCGCACGTCAGCAGCGTCGCCCCCGGATCGCGGACCGGGAGGCAGGCGTAGTCCCGGTCGAAGCGGTGCAGGACGAGGTCCGCCCGCATCCCCACCCGCACCCCGCCGTCCGGGTTCTCCTCGATCCCGAGCACCCGGTTCGCACCGCCCGCCGCTATCGCGAACATCTCGGGGAAGCCGAACAGGTCCGCCTTGCGGTGCGCGGCCCGCTGCAGGTAGGCGCCGATGCGCAGCGCCTCCAGGATGTCCTGCGTGTCGTTGCTGGCGGCCCCGTCGACCCCGAGACCGACGCTCAGGCCGGCCTCCAGCATCTCGGGCACCGGTGCGATCCCGCTGCCGAGCCGCATGTTGCTCAGCGGGTTGTACGAGACGCCGACGCCGTGCCGGGCGAGGGTGGCCCGCCCCCGGGCGTCGAGTTCCACGCAGTGCACGGCGAGCAGCCGCTCCCACAGGAACCCGGCCCGCTCCAGGTACTCGACGGCGCCGACTCCCGCGCGGTCGCGGCACATCGTGTCGTCCGTGGTGGTCTCCAGCAGGTGCAGGGAGACGGGCAGTCCGCGCTCCTCGGCGTACGCGCGCACGGCGCCCATGCCCTCCGGCGTCAGGCACCGCGGATTGGGCACGGCCACGCCGACGTCCACCCGGCTGCCGCGCGCCTGCGCGATCAGCTCGTCGGTGTGCGCGAGGGCCTCCTTCAGCGGCTGCATCAGCCGCGGATCGAAGCCCCACGCGCGGCTCGGGTCGGCCCGGTCGGCGACGCCCCGGCACAGCACGGCGCGTACGCCGCTGTCCTTGAGGGCCCGGAGCACCGCGTCGTGCACCTCGGGCGACGGGTGCGGCCACATGTGCTCGACGAGCGTGGTGGTGCCGCTGCGCAGCGCTTCGGCCGCGGCGGCGGCAGCGGTCGCGTAGGCCCGCTCGGGCGTGAGCAGCGCCGCCTCCTCGCCGACGGCACGCAGCCACGCGAGCAGCCCGAGCCCCTCGCCGATGCCGCGCAGTCCCGCCTGGAAGAGGTGGGTGTGGGTGTTGACGAGGCCGGCCGTCAGGTGTCCGCCGTGCCCGTCCAGGACCTCGCCGCCGCACGGGAGTTCACCGTGCGCCGAGATCGCCGTGACCCGCCCGTCGGCGATGTGCACGTCCCTCCCGGGCAGCCAGCGGCCCCCGCTGTGGACGGTGACGTCCGTGATCGTCCCGGGTGTCATCGGGCGGACTCCTTCCGGCGACGGGCCGCGCCCGTGTGGTGGAACAGCAGGTTGAGCAGGAACGCCACGATCCCGGTGACGGCGATGCCGCTGTCCAGGACGGTGCGCAGGTACGAGGGGAGCGGCGCGTAGAAGTCCGGTGCGCCGAGGGGAATCATGCCGAGCGCGAAGGCGAGGGCGACGGTCAGCAGGTTCCGCGGTTCGGTCAGGTCGGCGCGCGCGAGGATGCGCAGCCCGACGGCGCCGACGGTCCCGAACATGACGAGCGAGACCCCGCCGAGGACCGGCCCCGGCACGGTGGCGACGGCGGCCCCGAGGACGGGCACAAACGCGAGCACCACCATCAGCGCTCCCGACAGTGCCACCACGTGCCGGCTCTTCACGCGGGTCACGCTCACCAGCCCCACCGACTGCCCGAACGTCACGATGGGGAAGGAGGCCAGCGCCCCCGAGAGCACGGTGGCGGCCCCGTCCGCGCGGAGCGCCCGTACGACGGTGGGCGCGTCGTCGCCGCGGCCGACGATCTGGCCGACCGCGAGGGTGTCGCCGACGGACTCCACCATGTTCACGAGCTGCACGACGAGCATCGCCGCGATGGCGGGCAGCACGAACGCGGGCGCCCCGAAAGCGGTCGGGTCGGGCGCCGTGACGGCGCGCGCGTCCGCGACCCCCGACCCGTCGAACAGTCCCAGGGGCAGCGCGGCCACGGTGCCCGCGGCCAGGGCGAGGAGCACCGAGAACCGGGCGAGCGCGGGCGGCGCGACGCGCTCCACGACGACCACGAGCAGCACCGTCCCGGCGGCGAGCGCGAGCCCGCGGCCACCGCTGCCGCCGGACCCCCCGCCGATGACGAGACCGGCCGCCGAAGGCACCAGCGAGAACCCGATGACGGCGATGACCGTCCCGGTGACCAGCGGCGGGAACAGGTGCAGACAGCGCCCGAACCAGGGGGCGACGGCCAGCGTCACCAGGCCGGACACGACGGTCGCCCCGAACACGGCGGCGAGCCCGTACTGCTGCCCGATGAGGATGGCGGGGGTGATCGCGGTGAACGTGGAGCCCATCACGATCGGCAACCGCGCCCCGAACCACTTCAGCCCCCACGACTGCAGTACGGTGGCGACCCCGCTGACCAGCAGGTTCGCGCTGATGAGCAGCCGTATCCGGTCCTCGGGCAGATGGAGCGCGGTCCCCACGAGCAGCGGCATCGTGGCCATGCCCGCGTAGGCGACGAGCAGATGTTGCAGGCTCAGCGGCACGAGCCGCCGCCACGGCGGTCGTACGTCGACGGGGTGGGGTCCCCGGTGTGCGGGCGCGACGGCATGCTCGACGACAGCCATCGTTCCTCCTCGAAGCTCGGCGGAAGACGGCTGGTTAGCGCCCGGGCAAGCCCCGCACCCGGACGCACACCGGCCGTTGCAGCCATGACCGGTGTGGGGGTGACGGTAGGGAGGAGGTGTTTCGGCGGCGTTGCGCCCAGGAAACCGCGGCGTACCCGAAGGGCACGCCGCGGGCGGGAGGGCGGGGACAGGTCCTGCCCGCTGCCCAGGGCCGCGGGCAGCGCGACGGCCCCGCCGGCACCCGCCACCCCGCAGGAGGCGAGCGGCGGTCCGCGGCCGTCGGAGCGGGGGCGGTGCGGCCGGGGGTCCTGGATCCGGGTGGCCCGCTCTGGTCGGGGAAGGGGGGGTTCCGGCCGCGCCGGGGTGTCAGCGGTCGGCCGCGAGGCCGAGGGCGATGTCCACGATCATGTCCTCCTGGCCGCCGACCAGGCGCCGCCGGCCGCACTCCATGAGGATGTCGCGCACGTCGACCCCGTAGCGCCGCGCGGCGGTCTCCGCGTGCCTCAGGAAGCTGGAGTAGACGCCCGCGTAACCCAGCGTCAGGGTCTCCCGGTCGACGCGGACGGGACGGTCCTGGAGGGGGCGGACGATGTCGTCGGCGGCGTCCTGGAGTCGGGCCAGGTCACAGCCGTGCCGGAAGCCGGACAGGTTCGCGACGGCGACGAACGCCTCGATGGGGCAGTTGCCCGCGCCCGCGCCGTGTCCGGCGAGGGAGGCGTCGACGCGGCGGACTCCGTTCTCGACGGCCACGACCGAGTTGGCCACGGACAGCGAGAGGTTCTCGTGGGCGTGGATGCCGATCTCGGTGGCCGGGTCGAGGACATCGCGGTAGGCGCGCACCCGGGCGGCGACGTCGTTCATCGTCAGCCGGCCGCCGGAGTCGGTGACGTAGACGCAGTGGGCGCCGTACGACTCCATCAACTTGGCCTGCCGGGCGATCTGTTCGGGTTCGGCCATGTGGGAGAGCATCAGGAAGCCGGAGACGTCCATGCCCAGCTCGCGGGCGGCGGCGATGTGCTGCGCGGAGACGTCGGCCTCGGTGCAGTGGGTGGCCACGCGCACCGACCGCACGCCGAGGTCGTAGGCGTGCCTCAGCTCGTGGACGGTGCCCACGCCGGGCAGCAGGAGGGTGGTGAGGCGGGCGCCCTTCAGGACCGAGGCGGCGGCCTCGATCCACTCCCAGTCGGTGTGGGAGCCGGGGCCGTAGGTGACCGAGCCGCCGGCGAGGCCGTCGCCGTGGGCGACCTCGATCGCGTCGACCCCGGCCTCGTCCAGGGCGACGACGATGCGCTGGACGTCCTCGGGCGCGATGCGGTGCCGGACGGCGTGCATGCCGTCGCGGAGGGTGACGTCCTGCACGAAGATCGGGGTGCTCACTTGGCGGCCTCCTTCACGGGCGCGGCCTTCTCCGCGGTCCTCTCGGCGATCTTCTCGGCCACCCGCACGGCGGCCGAGGTCATGATGTCGAGGTTCCCGGCGTACGCCGGGAGGTACATGCCCGCGCCCTCGACCTCGAGGAAGACGGACACCTGGTGGGTCGGCCGGGTGGCCGCGCCGTCCGCGAGGAGGGTCTCGACGGGCTGGTCGGCAGGGATCTCGGTGATCTGGACGTCCTGGACCACGCGGTAGCCGGGGACGTACGCCGACACCTCGGCGACCATCCGCCGCACCGACTCGGTGATCCGCTCCTTCGCGGCGTCGGTGCCCTCGCCCTCGCCCTCGCCCTCGCCCAGGGTGACCAGGGCGAGGACGGTGTCGCGCATCATCAGCGGCGGCTCCGCCGGGTTGAGGATGATGATCGCCTTGCCGCGGCGGGCGCCGCCGACCCGGACGATCGCCTCGGAGGTCGTCTCGGTGAACTCGTCGATGTTGGCCCGGGTGCCGGGGCCGGCCGACCTGGAGGCGATGGAGGCGACGATCTCCGCGTACGCCACCGGGACGACCCGGCTGATCGCGGCCACGACCGGGATGGTGGCCTGGCCGCCGCAGGTGACCATGTTGACGTTCGGCGCGTCGAGGTGTTCGTCGAGGTTGACGGCCGGGACGACGTACGGGCCGATCGCGGCCGGCGTGAGGTCGATGACGCGGATGCCGAGCGGGCGCAGCTTCGCGTCGTTGTCCCGGTGGGCGCCGGCGGAGGTGGCGTCGAAGACGATGCCGAGCTCGTCGATCAGCGGCGACTTCAGCAGGCCGTCGACGCCTTCGGCGGTGGTCTCGAAGCCGAGGCGCGCGGCGCGGGCCAGTCCGTCGGAGGCCGGGTCGATGCCGACCATGACGCCCATCTCCAGGTGCTGCGCGGTGCGCATGATCTTGATCATCAGGTCGGTGCCGATGTTGCCCGACCCGATGACGGCGACCTTGGTCCTGCTCATCGTCGTGTCCTTACGCGGAGAAGGTGAGCGACACCGTGCCGAGGCCGGTGACGGTGGCGTGGACGGTGGCGCCCGGTGTCACGGGACGCATCGGGCCGAGGGCTCCGGAGAGGATCACCTGGCCGGCGCGGAGCGGTTCGCCCAGGTCTCGGGCCTGACGGGCGAGCCAGACCACGGCGTTGACCGGGTCTCCCAGGCAGGCGGCGCCGTTGCCGGTGGAGACGGTCTCGCCGTCGATGGTCATGGTCATCTCGGCGGCGACGGGGTCGAAGGCGGTGAGCGGGACGCGCCGGGTGCCGAGGACGTAGGCGCCGGCCGAGGCGTTGTCGGCGACCGTGTCGCCGAGGCTGATGTCCCAGCCGGCCACCCGGCTGCCGCAGATCTCGATCGCGGCCACGGCGTGGTCGACGGCCTCGCGGACCTGGGCGTCGTCGAGGGGGCCCTCGGCGAGGTCCGCTCCGAGGACGAAGGCGATCTCGGCCTCGACGCGGGGCTGGAGGACGGCACCGGCGGGCACGGTCGAGCCGTCGGCGTGCGCCATGTCGTCGAAGAGGACGCCGAGGTCGGGCTGGTCGACGCCGAGCTGCCGCTGCACGGCGACGGAGGTCAGGCCGATCTTCCGGCCGACGACCGTGGCGCCGGCCCTGATCCGCTCGGCGGTGAGCAGCCGCTGCACGGCGTACGCGGCGGTGACGTCGTCGCGGCCGATCAGGTCGCGGACGGGGGCGGCGGGGGTGCCGGTGGCGGCGGCCTCGCGGAGCCGGGCGGCGGCTGCGGCGATGCTGTCGGTGCCGACAGCGCGGTGGTTCTGGGGCATGGCGCCCAATGTGCAGCACGGGGAGCGGCGGGTTCCACGAAGGCGTTCCACTCAGCGGTACGCTCTTGCGCATGGAGGACAGCGACACCGTCCTGGGCAAGGCACTGGGGATCCTGCGCGCGTTCGGCCCGGCCGATTCCGTGCTGCCGCTCGCCGAGCTGGTCCGGCGCACCGGTCTGGCGAAGGGCAGCGTCCACCGGGTCGCCGGGGACCTGGTGCGCCACCGGCTGCTGGACAAGACGGACCACGGGTACCGGCTCTCGGGGGGCCTGTTCGAGCTGGGCATGCGGGCGGCGGCCGAGCGGACCCTGCTGGAGGTGGCGATGCCGTTCCTCCAGGACCTGTACGAGCGCACCCACGAGACGGTGCACCTGGGGGTGCGCGAGGGCCACGAGGTCGTCTACGTCGCCAAGATCGGCGGCCACCGGCAGGCCAGGGCGCCGTCCCGCACCGGCGGCCGGATGCCGCTGCACTGCACGGCGATCGGCAAGGTGCTGCTCGCGCACGCCGGGGAGGACGAGCGGGCGGCCGTGCTGACCGCCCCGCTGGAACGCCGCACCCCGCACACGGTGATCGCCCCGGGCCTGCTGCACGGCCAGCTGGTCAGGGCGGTGGAGACGGGCGTCGCCTACGAGCGGGAGGAGTCGACGCCGGGTCTGCTGTGTGTGGCCGCGCCGGTCCTCTCCCCCGACGGGCTGACGGCGGTCGCCGCGGTCAGCGTGACCGGCCCGGTGGGGCGCTTCCGTCCCGAGTCCCACGCCAACGCGGTGCGCGCCGCGGCCGCGGGCCTGGGCGCGACCCTGGCCCGGCGCCGCCCCTGACCGCCCGGGGCACGGCGGGGGGCGCTCAGGCTACCGGGTGCCGGGCCGCCGGGCCTCCGCAGACCGTGATCGCGGCGGGTACGGGCTACGGGGACGGCTGCTGCGGCTGCGGAGCGCGACGGGCGGGACACCCGGGCCCGGCACGACACCCGGGCCGGGTGGGGGACGGCGGGCGCGGGCGGCTCGTGGTTCCGGTGGTGAAGGGCGGATACGGTGCCGCGGACCGGGTAGCCGGACGGCATGGACACTCATGAGCCGACGCCCCTCCGCGCCGTCGCCCTGGTCTGCACCCTCTCCCCCTCCCCTGCCCGGTCCAGCTCGCAGCTGCTCGCCGAGCAGACGATGGCCGCCCTCGCCGCGCACGGGGTCACGGGGACGACGATCAGGATCGCCGACCACGACGTGAAACCCGGCGTGAAGACCGACATGGGCCACGGCGACGCCTGGCCGGAGATCCGGGCGGCCGTCCTCGACGCGGACATCCTGGTCCTGTCCACCCCGATCTGGCTCGGCCATCCCTCCAGCCTCGCCCAGCGCGTGCTGGAACGGCTGGACGCCGAGCTCTCCGAGACCGACGACGAGGGCCGCATGCTCACGTACGGCAAGGTCGCCGCGGTCTGTGTCGTCGGGAACGAGGACGGCGCCCACAAGGTCAGCGCCGACCTCTTCCAGGGACTGAACGACGTGGGCTTCTCCCTCGCGCCCAACGCGGTCACCTACTGGGTCGGCGAGGCCATGCAGGGGACCGACTTCCAGGACCTGGACGAGACCCCCGAGGCGACCGCCGGCACCACCCGCACCCTCGCGGCGAACACCGCCCACCTGGCCCGCCGCCTCAAGTCCGCCCCCTATCCGTCCTCCTCCTGAAGGCGGCGCGCCCCCACCGGCCGCGCCGGGTCGCGTCAGTCCTGGGAGGGAATGTCCAGCGCGGTCCCGTACAGGCGGGAGACCCGGATGAGGATGGTCACCCGCCGGTCCGGCAGGGGCTTCTCGCCGGGGGCCGCGCCGTCGGCCGGGTCCAGGATCTCCGCCTCGCCCTCCGCCACGGCGAACGACCACACGTCCGGGCCGCTGACGTGCAGCGAGGTGTGCGGGTCGCGGCGCAGCTGACGTACCTTCAGCCGGTCGGCGGTGGAGGAGATCCGCAGGACGCGCTGCTCGGCGTCCCACTGGTAGAGGACGGTCGACAGGTGCGGGTGGCCGGTGCTCCGGACGCTCGCCAGCACGCCGAACCGCTGCCGGTCCAGGAGCCGGGAGAGTTCACCGTCGGCGAGCGCCCGGGGCGCCGGCCCGTCGTTCCGGGTGGTGGTGGCGGTGGCGGCGTTCTGGCTCATGGGATCAGTCCTTCGAGATCGGGCGGAGCGGCCAAGAGAGACATTAGCAGATGGTTTTGTTGCAGACTATCCGCGTAGGGCGGACTTCTCGTCCGAGGCCCCGTGCGCCCGGGGTCCCCACCGCGAGGGCGGCGTCCGTCCACCGCTCCCCCGGGCGATGATGGGAGGGAGACACCGGCACACGGAGACAGGAGCCCTCATGGTGAAGCGGGTCCACCAGCCCCGCGAGGACGCGGAGTTCGACTTCGTCCTCGGAAGGACCGAAGGGCCGGTCCTCGCCTACTTCGTCGGGACCTGGCCCAAGGCGATCGAGCCCTGCCGGACCATGGACCTCGTCGTGGGCGCCGTCGCCGACGAGTACGCCGGCCGCCTCACCGCCGTACGGGCCGACATCACGCGCTGCCCCGCCGCGACCAGGCGTTACGGGATCACCGGAGCCCCGTCCTGCGTCCTGCTGAAGGACGGGGAGGCGGTGGCGCGCGGCACGGGGGCGCTGACCCACACCGAGGTACGGGAACTGGTCGAGGCACACCTCTGAACGGGCCCCGCCGGGCGGCTCAGCCGCCGACGGCCTCCGACGGGCGGGCGGCCGGCTCGCCGCTCCGCTGCTCGCGTACCGCGATGCGGGCAAGCTTCGTCAGCATCATGCCGTTCCGGATGGAGACGAGGTAGTCGACGGGCAGTCCGTGCATCCGGGTGCCGGGGCCCCGCAGCGGATGCCATTCGAGGAGGAAGAGGGTGTTCTCGCCCCAGGGGATCAGGTGCATGGCGATGCGGGCCGCACCGAAGGGGTCCGCCTTCGCCTCCAGTTCGAGCCGGCGCTGCGGCTCGCAGATGCGGACGACGCAGGTGTCGTCGAGGGTGAGGGGGCCGACGCCCACCCGGACCCGGAGCCGGGCGCCCACCTCGGGCCACTGCGGGTCGGCGGCGATGACCCGCTGCGTGCCCGACACCCACTCGCCGTACCGGAGGCCGTCCGCGAGGAGGCCCCACACGCGCGACGGCGGGCTCAGGATCAAGCGCCGATTACGGGACACCGCGACCGCCTTCGCTCTTTCCACACGGAACGACGTCACACGACGTCGATGGCCTTCGGTGAGGTTATCCGCGGCCCGCCTCCCCCGCACGCGCAGACGGCCGTGCGTGCCGGCGGAGGCGGCCCCGCCCGCCCGGCGTGCGGGAGCGGCCGGATCCGGGGCGGCTCAGCGCGCCTGTCCGGCCGTCACCAGGCCCGACTCGTAGGCGGCGATGACGGCCTGGGCGCGGTCGCGGACGCGGAGTTTGGCGAAGAGGCCGGTGATGTGGTTCTTCACGGTGGAGGGGCTCACGGCCAGCCGGTCGGCGATCTCGGTGTTGTCCAGGCCGCCGGCGATCAGCCGCCAGACCTCCCGTTCGCGCGGGGTGAGTCCGTCGGTGCCGGGAGGCGCCGGGGGCGCCGTCCGGTGGTCGGGACGGGTGACGTGCGTGGAGATGAGCCGGGTCAGGAGCCGGGGGGCGAGGATCGCCTCGCCGTCGTGGACCACGCGCAGGGCGGCGACGAGGTCCTCGGGCGAGATGTCCTTGGGGAGGAAGCCGCACGCCCCCGCCCGCAGGGCGCCGACCACGTGCTCGTCCATGTCGAAGGTGCTCAGGGCCAGCACGCGGCAGTCGGGCAGTTCGGCGGTGAGGCGTTCGGTGGCGGCGATGCCGTCGAGGACCGGCATGCGGATGTCCATGACGACCACGTCGGGCCGGTGCTCATGGGCCAGGCGGACCGCCTCGGCGCCGTCCGGGGCCTCGGCCACGACCTGGAAGCCGGGTTCGGGTGCGAGCATCAGGGCGAGGCCGTGGCGGACGAGGGGCTGGTCGTCGGCGATGAGGACCTTCACGGGGGCGTTCACGCGCGCGTCTCCTGACGGTCGGCGGGAAGGGGCAGGCGGGCGCGGACGGCGAAGCCCTCGCCCTCCGGTCCGGCGCGGAGGCTGCCGCCGTGCAGGGCGACGCGTTCGCGCATGCCCATGAGCCCGTAGCCCGCACCGCGTCCGACGGGCCGGCCCTGACGGGGGCCGTCGTCGGTGACGGCGACGCGCACCTCGTGGGCGGCGAAGGCGAGCCGCACGTCGGCGTGGGCGCCGGGGCCCGCGTGCTTGCGGGTGTTGGTGAGGGCCTCCTGGACGATGCGGAAGACGGTGAGCCCGACGCCGGGCGGGAGGCTCCCGGGGTCGCCGTCGGTGGTGAGGGTGGTGGGGAGGCCGGCGCGCCGGCTGTCCTCGACGACGCGGTCGAGGTCCCCGACGCCGGGCTGCGGGGAGGTCGTCTCGCCCTCGTCGCCCTCGTCGCCGGCCCGCAGCACGTCGAGCAGGTGGCGCATCTCGCGCAGGGCGGTGCGGCCGGAGCCCTCCAGGGTGACCAGCGCCTCGCGGGCCGTCTCCGGGGACCGGTCGAGATTGGCCCGGGCCCCTCCGGCGAGCAGCTGCATCGTGGTGAGGTGGTGGGCGACGATGTCGTGCAGCTCGCGGGCGATGCGGCGCCGTTCGTCGGAGACGGCGCGCTCGGCGAGCAGCTGCCGGTGGATCTCGGCGTTGCGCTGCCAGCGCCCCACGGCGGCGGCGGCGCCGGCCACGAACAGCGCGGACGTGAGGTTGGCGGCGAATTCGACGGCGCTCGGGGGGACCGCCACCGGGTGGACGAACTGGATCACCGCGACGCATCCCGCGACGGCCGCCGCGCCGACCGCGGGGCGGTGGTGGCGCAGGGCGGTGTACAGCGCGACGACGGTCGCGGCACCGTAGTGCTGGCCGACCGGGCTCACCCATTCGAGCGACAGGTTCACGGCGAGGACGCCGGCGAGGACCGTCAGCGGGGCGCGGCGCCGGGCCAGCAGCAGCAGCGAGGCGGCCGCCATGACCAGGCACCCGGCCACCGGCACCCGCCCCTGGTCCATCTGGCTGGTGATGGTGAACCCGACGAGGTCGACGGCCGCGGCGCCGGCGGCGACGAGCCCGTCCTGCCGGCTCCACACCCTCGACCCGCCCTGCCCGTTACCCGTCCCCGGCTCGCCCTCCCGGCTCCCGGCCCGGCGGTCCGGCGTCCCGGCGGCGGACGGGTCCGCCTCGTGCACCGCCCGGCCGGGGCGCGTCCCGTCCGCCCGCCGTCCCATCTCCGTCTCCCCTTTACCCCTGCACATGGCCGCACCGGTCCCGGGGCCGCGTGGCGGCCCGCTGACGTGCGGTTCGGTCCGTCGAGTCTCCCATGGTGCCGGTGCGCCGGAGCCGTGGCGTCGGGACCGGGAGGGAGCGGGGACCAGGAGCGTGCTCCCAGAGGGCGGACGGTGCGGGGCCCTGCTCCCAGGAGCTTTCTCGTCCCCGGCTCCGAGGTGCGGGCCCGATGCCGCTGATGTGCTGGAGACGTGCCGGGGCCACCCGGCCGGAGCGCTGCCCCGGGCCCCCGCGGTGCCGGGCGCGCCCTTCCGCACTCACCCTGGAGGCCTTTCCGTGATCCGTGCCCTGACCGGTTTCTCGACCCGCAGACCCTGGCGGGTCATCGCCGTGTGGGCGGTGGTCGGCGTCTTCCTGACGCTCATGGGCCAGGCGCTCGTCTTCCGCGTGACGCACACCGACAGCGCCGGCTTCCTGCCCCAGGAGTACGACGCGGCCGCGGCCCTGCGGGTCGCCCGGGAGGAGTTCGGCGCGGAGCCCGACGCCGACGCGGTGACGGTACTGGTGGCCCGCCGCGACGGCGGACCGTTGGAGGACTCCGACAGGAAGCGGGCGGCGGACGTGGTGCGCGAGCTGAACGCCACGCGCCTGGAGATGCCCTGGACCGACGAACAGATACGGGGGCTGTCCACGGACTACTCCCAGGTCCCCCGGGTGGCGCTGACGGCGACCGCCCCCGACCGGTCCTTCGCCCTGCTCGGCGTGCGGCTGCGCGGCAACTCCACGGACCCCGGCATGCATTCCGTGTACCGGGTCTTCCAGGACCGCGCCCGGCAGGAGTTCGACGAGGCCGGACTGCGGACCGGCTTCACCGGGGGCCTGGCGGACGTGGTGGAGCGCGCCGACGGGGAGAAGACCACGCAGACCGTGGTCGGCCTGCTGATGGTCGGTCTGATCGTGCTGGTCAACGTGCTGGTGTTCCGCAGCGTCCTGGCCGCCTTCGTGCCGCTGTTCGCGGTGTCCGTGGTGGGCGGCGCCGCCGCCGGGACGGTCGTGGGGGCGGCCCTGCTGACCGGCCTCGAACTGGACACGGGCACGCCGAGCATGATCGGCACCGTGCTGATCGGCATCGGCATCGACTACTTCCTCTTCCTGCTGTTCCGCTTCCGCGAGGAGCTGCGGCGGCGCCCGGAGGAGCACCACCGCGCGGTGGCCGCCGACGTCGCCGGACGGGTCGGCACGGCGGTGACCTCGGCGGCGCTGACGATCGTGGCGGCCTTCGCGACGCTGGGCGTGGCGACCTTCGGCCAGTTCCGGGTGCTCGGGCCCTCGGTGGCGGTGTCGGTGCTGGTGATGCTGCTGGCGAGTCTGACGCTGATGCCGGCGCTGCTGGCGGTCTGCGGCCGGCGGATGTTCTGGCCGTCGAAGAGCCTGGCGAAGGCCGCCCGGCCCCGGCTGGCCGGACGGACGGGCGAGCTGGTGGCCCGCCGCCCGCTGCTGGTGTTCGTGGCGTCGACCGCCCTGCTCGGCGCGCTCGCCGTCGGCGTGGCGGGGGTCCGCATGGACTTCGGCATCGGCGGCGCCCCGCGCGACACGGCGGCCGCGGCGACGGCACGGGAGATCGCCGGAGCCCTGCCGCCCGGGGTGTCCGATCCCACCACCGTGTACGTGACCGCAGACGACGGCCGCGCCCTGGACCCCGCCGAACTGGGAGCCCTCCGGGGGGCCCTGGCGAAGGTGACCGGGGTGGGCTCGGTGGCCGCCCCCGTGCTCGACGCCGACCGCACGGCCGCCCGGCTGGACGCGTACCTGACGGTCGACAGCCAGTCCGAGCGGGCGCGCGCCCTGGTGGCGGGCCCGGTGCGCGAGGCCGTCCGGGAGGCGACGCCGGCCGGGCTGACCGCGCACGTCGGCGGTACGGCCGCGGTGTTCGCCGACGTGGCGACGGCGGTGGACCGCGATCTGCGGACGGTGTTCCCGGTGGCGGCGGCGCTGATCGCGCTGATCCTGGTGGTGCTGCTGCGCAGCCTGGCGGCCCCGGTGGTGCTGATGCTCGCGGTCGGGCTCTGCTTCGCGGCGACGCTCGGGGCCGCCGCGCTGGTCTTCCAGCACCTGGGCGGCGAGCCGGGCGTGAACTTCGTCCTGCCGCTGGTGCTGTTCCTCTTCGTGGTGGCCCTGGGCACCGACTACAACATCCTCGTCAGCGACCGCCTGCGGGAGGAGATGGCCCGCGGCGGGCCGGCCCGGGCGGCCGTGGCCCGCGCGGTGCGGCACACGGCGCCGGCCGTCGCGACGGCCGGCGTGGTCCTCGCGGCCTCCTTCGGCGCCCTCGCGGTAAACGCGGACCCGTCCACCCGGCAGCTGGGCTTCGCCACCGCGCTGGGCATCCTCCTGTCCGCCTTCGTGCTGTCGCTCCTGCTGGTCCCGTCGGCCGCGGCGCTGCTGGGCCGGGGCATGTGGTGGCCGGTGCGCACCGCCGCGGCGGGCGGGAGGAAGGAGCCCTCGTCCCCGAAGGACCCCTCGTCCCCGGCGGTGCGCGCGGAGGAGCCGGTCACGAGGTGACGGGCCGGTAGGTGAAACCGGTCAGCGGTGCGAGGGTCCTCCAGCCGATCGCCTCGTAGAGCGCCCGGCCCTGGACGGTCGCTCCCAGGATGCCCTCGGAGACGCCCCTTTCGAGGGCGGCCCGGGTGAGGGCGGCCATCACCGCCGTCCCGAGGCCGAGGCGCCGGTGGGCCGGCTCGGTGACGATCCGGTCGAAGACGCAGGCGGTGTCCGTCAGACCGGCCTGGCCGCCGGCGGCGAGTTCGCCGTCGGCGGCCAGGACGCGCACCCGGGCCACGCCGTCGGCGGTCCCGGCGGTGGCGGTGTACCCGTCCGGCAGGCGCACGCGCGCCGGACGCAGACCGGTGGCCATCAGGAAACAGGGCTCGGTGGGCTCCCACGCGGCCGGGAACCAGGGTTCCATGGCGGCCGGCGGCAGGAAGGCCTTGACGCACGTGGTCGGCTCGGTGATCGTGCCGACGAGCCCGCGGGCGGTGTCGGCGTCGGCACCGAGCAGGACGTGACGAACCTTCTGCGACGGTTGTCCCACCTCGATCCGCAGCCCCCAGGGGACGTCCTCCGGCCGGGGCGCCCCACGGGACACGGCCCATCCCTCGGCCCATGACCGAGCGGTCCTCAACATGTTCGCCCACCCCCGTGGAGACGCCTGCCGACGCGACGCGAGGGAGTCCCCGTGGCGGGCGTGCCGACGGCCCCGGGCTCCCCCTCCCCGGACTGTACGTGAACCCCGGCGTCCCGCCGGGGTTTTCGCCGTACGGAGCTGCATCCGCCCCCGGCGGGCCGGCGGTTCCGTGCGACGGTCGGCGACGCGGGGACGGGGGCTGGCGGACGCGCTGTCAGTGGCGCCGCCTAATGTCGCTCGCACATCGCGGTTCGGGGGCGCATCGGCCCCTGGTTCGGGCTGCGTGGACGGATGACGTACGGGTGGAGAGGCGCGGCTGATGGCGTGGCTGGATGCGGGTGAGGGGTACGAGGTCACCCTCGGCGAGGGCGGGCGCGTGATCGCGCGCCGGGCCGGGGGGCGGGAGCTGAAGTCCGTCCCGAAGGCACTTCGGGACGATCCGGGGGTGGACCGGCTGCGACGGCTCTCCGAGTGGCTGGACCGGCACGCGGACGCGTGCGTGGCGCAGGTGGACGCCTGGATGGTGTCCTCGCTGCCGGTGCCGACCGCGCTGATCGCCCGGGTCTGGCCGGACGAGGCGTGGCGGTCCGCGCTGCGGGACATGGCCGTCGTCGGGGACGACCCGGAGGAGGTCGGCTTCCTGAGGGACGTGTCCGAGGACGGCGGCCTCAAGGTCGTCGACCTCGACGGCGAGACGGTGCGGATGGCGCCGCTCACGGTCACCGTGCCGCATCCGGTGCTCCTCCCCGACCTCGACGACGTGCGGGAGTTCGCGGCGGAGCTGGGCATCACCCAGCGCGTGGAGCAGATCCACCGCGCCACCTGGGTCCGCCCGGAGACCCACCCGGCGAACGTCACGGAGGTGCGGGACTACGCGGGCGGCAAGTTCGCCTCCCGCTTCGGGCTCGCCGCGCGGGCCACCGGTCTCGGCTACCGGGTGTCCGGGGGCTACGCCACCTGCAAGGTCCGGGACGGGGGCCGCGACACCGAGGCGTCGGTGTGGATCGGCGAGCCGTACTGGGACGGGGAGTCGGAGACCGGCGGGCTCAGCTGGCACGACGGGGAGGGCCGCGCGGTGCGGCTCGACGGGGTCGGACCGGTCGCCTGGTCCGAGGGGATGCGCATGGCCGCCGCGCTCTACGCCGGCCGCACGATCGAAGAGGGTGGGAACGCGTGACCGGCACGACCGCGACGAACGTCGACACGGAGCTGCTGAACGCCGGGGCCGTGCTCCCGGCCGGCACGGTGGGGGCCGGGCCCTCCGCCGTGGAGCTGACCGCACGGACCTACCGCCATCCGGTGCTCGGCGAGGACCGGGTCGTGGTGCGGCTCACCGCCGCCGAACTCGGCGCCGCGGAGGACCTGGCCGCGGGCTTCCTCGGCCTCGAACCCGCCGCGGAGCCGGTGGTGGTGGGGCTGGGCCGGCGCCAGGAGCTCGGCTTTCCCGAGTGGGTGCTCGTGCACCACCCGGAGGACGGCCACCACGCGCTGGCCGTCGTGCCCGAGCTGGACCGGATCGCCCGGCAGGCGAAGACCAAGCCGAAGGCGGCGCTCGACGCCTGCCTCGAACTCTCCGGACGGCTCGCCGCCTCCGTCCCGCACTTCCTCCCCGTCTTCTACGAGCAGGCCGCACGGATCTTCCTCGCGGTGGAGAACACCACGTACGCGGGGCAGTTGTTCGGCCGCGCCCGCACCAGCGAGGCGCAGCACGGGCTGAGCGTCGACGAGGACCGGCTCGACGCCGTGTTCCTGGAGTTCGCGCTGGC
Organism: Streptomyces sp. NPDC058758; assembly: GCF_042746075.1. Lineage (NCBI taxonomy): Bacteria > Bacillati > Actinomycetota > Actinomycetes > Kitasatosporales > Streptomycetaceae > Streptomyces > Streptomyces sp. NPDC058758. Next base: position 44,812 of record NZ_JBHYPS010000010.1, read on the forward strand.
CGGCGCGCTGCCCGTGAAGGTGCTGTCCGGCTACGGCAAGGAGCTGTCGGCGCGCCTCGCGCCGGCGGAGGCGTACGAGCGGTTCCGCCGCCTGTGCGTGCGCCGCACCGCGGGCGGGCTCGCCCCGTCCGCGCAGGCCGCCACGGAGCTGCGGCGGCTGGCCCGCGCGGCGGGGCTGCCCGCCGCGGAGGCCGAGCAGGACCACCTCGCCGAGCTGCTGCCGCTGCCGGCCACCCTGCGGGCGGCGACGGGCTGGTGGAAGGCGCAGCGTCCCGCCCTGGTCGCGCTCGCCCGGCGCGTGCCGGCGGTCCGCGGCACCCTGCTCACGCTGACCCCGCCGTCGGACGACGGCGCCATGAGCGAGCTGTGGCTGGACATCCTCGCGGAGTCCGGCGCCGACGCGGGCCTCGTCGACGGCGGCCTGCCCGCCGAGGAGCGGTGCGCCGACGGCGCCGCGGGCTGGCTGGAGCGGTACCACGCGGCCCGGCACCGCGGCTGGGGCCGGCGCCCGACGCCGACCCGGCTGCTGGAGCTGGTCGAGCGCGCGGCGGGCCGGATCCGCTCCGACCTCGCGGCCCGCCCCGAGGGGAGCCGCGAGCTGCGGATCGGGGTCGACGACGTCAACCTGCTGGACCTGCTGCTCGCGCTGGACGTCCCCGTCACCGCCCCGGCGTCCGACGGCAGCCGGCGCGACACCCTGCTGGACCTGACGGACTGGTACCAGTCCGAGCGGCCGCGGGACCTCGTCGCGCTCGCCGCCGACGCGCGGTTCCACCACGCCTTCGACCGGGGCGCGGACTCGTTCAACGGCGCCGGTCACAGCGTGGACGTGATGCGCCGGCTGGCCGCCTCGGAGGGCGGTGCGGTGCTGCTGGCCCGCTGGACCCGGGAGGTCGCCCGGAAGTCGGTGGCGGCCGGGCTCCCCGCCGTGCCGGGCGCCCTGTCCACGCTGTCGTGGCTGCCGTCCGAAGTGCTGGCGCTGGCGCGGGAGGAGGTGGCCGCCGCGGTGGGCGTCGACCTCGGCGAGACGCTGGCGCGCACCCTGCGCGGCGGGCTGTGGGAGGAGTTCCACTGGCCCGCGTGGGAGCGGGCGGTGGCGGAGCTGTCGCCCGCCCGGTCCGGCATGGACCAGCTGACCGTGGTCGAGGCGTGGCCGTACCTGATCGTGGCCAACGCCACCCAGGTCCGGGTGATCGACGCCGACTCCACCGTCCTCACCCACGACCTGCGCATCCCGTCCTCGTCGTCGGTCCGGTCCCGCGGCTTCCACTACGTGGACGGCGCCCTGCTCGTGTTCTGGAGCGTGTACAGCGACGGCCGGGTCCAGGGGTACTGGCACACCGCGCCCGACCGGCCGTTCACCCTCGACGACGGCGTCAACCTCTGGTCGCTGCGTTCCGGCCAGGTCAGCCTTCCGCTGCCCGGCGGCGGTCGCACCACGGGCCGCGGCGTGCTGCACGCCGGGGACACCCGGCTCCCGGAGGAGGTCCCCGTGATCTCCGACGGGACGTCGTACTGGGTGTACGAGAACGGCGACGGCACCGACGGGAGCGGCTGGCGCGAGTACGACCCCGTCGAGGGCACCTACGGGCGGCGTTCGCAGCCCGGCTTCCTCGCCGACGCCCTGCGGCCGCACGCCCCGGGCGCCGAACTCGGCGCGTTCTCCTCCTGGCTGCGGCCCGCCCCGACCGTGGAGGACTCCGCCCTGGGCGCGCCCGTCGACGGCCTGCTGGGCTGGCGCGTGGTGCGGCTGGCGGACCGCGGCTGGTACGCGGACGACCTCGCCGGGCGCGAGGTCGTCCTCCCGGCGGACGCCCAGCTGCCGCTCGCGGCGCTGACCTTCCCCGGCGACGACCGCCCCCGCGCGCTGACCCGGGCGTGGCGGACGCTGTCGCTCACCGATCCGGACGGCGTCGTCACGGCGACCAGCGAGGGCGGCCGGAGCGAGCTGTTCCGCACCGCGACGTCGCTGCTCCCGCCGCTCGCCTTCCTGTACGCGCTGCGCACCCGCGACCCGCAGGGTTCGGCGGCGCTGCGCCGCACCGACGCGGAGACCGCCGGCATCCTGCTGAAGGGGGCCGCCGGCGTCGAGACCGGGGAGGACGTCGCGACCCTCTTGTGCACCGCGTTCCCGGAGCTGACCACGCCCGAACTCGTCGCCGGCGTGGCGCAGACGATGGCGTTCGCCGTCCGGCAGCAGAAGGCGCTGGACGCGGTCGCCGCCCGCCTCGACCCGGCGACCGAGCCGGTCGTGCGGCGGGCCGAGGGCCCGGCCGACGAGGTCCTGGCCCGGGCGCTGAACGGCGTCGTCGGCTCCGGCTACTACCGGCGGGGTTCCGCCTCGGACGTCGCCCACCTCTACCTGGAGACGCTGGCCGCCGCGATCGGCGACACGGACGCGGAGGCCGTGCCCGGCCGCCTGCACTTCGACGTGCCGTCGATCCCCTGGTCCGGTCTGCCGTTCACCCAGCTCCTCGACCGGCCCGCCGCGCTCGCCCACCGGGCCGTCGCGCCCGGGACGGACACGGAGCACCGGAGCGTGCTGCTCGGGATGCTCGGGGCGGCCGACGTCCTCGGCCTCCTCTCGGCGGCCGGATCGGCCGGCCGCTGGCGGCGGGTCCTGCTGCACCTGGCCCAGCCGCACCTGACCGCCCCCGACGGCCAGGACCGGAACCTGTCGCACCGCAGCGTCGTCCCGCTCGGCGGCGGAGCGGTCCTCGGCCTCACCGAGCACAGCGACAACGTCCCCGACGGCCGGGAGTTCGGCGCCCTGCTGTACGACCCGAGCGGACGCTTCGACGTCCCGGGGCCGTACACGGTGCGCGCCGCCGCTCCCGTCGGCGACCCGGTGCGCGGCGCCGGGTGGGCGGCCGCGTTCCTCGAGGAGGCGCGGGCGCGGGGCGCGGCGCCGTACGTGCCGGCGGCGGCCGAGGAGTTCGGCCGGCTCACCGGGGCCTCGCGGGCGCTCGCCGCGCTCGTGGTGGCCGGCATGCCCGGGATCGACGGTTACGAGAACAACTTCCTGCCCGCGGAGCTGCGCAAGACTCTGGGCCTGAAGGTCGCCGAGGCCGGGCACGCGCGCGACGAACTGCGGTCCCTGCCCGTGGAGGTGCGCCAGGAGGTCGTGGCGGCGCTGCTGCCCGGCGACCCGGCGCTGCTGTGGACCGCCGGGCCGGACGCGGCGGCAGCGGCCGAGGTGTGGAACGCGCGCGTCGGCCGCCGGGCCCAGGTGCCCGACTGGCTGACGGCCGAGGCCGCGCGGGCGGTGCGCTGCGGCTGGCCCGCGCCCCGGGCGCTGACCGCGCTGCTGGATCCGGCGGCCTCCCCCGAGCTGGGCACGGACGTGGCGTGGCGGATCCAGAACGACCGGCCGGAGCCGGTGGCGCCGGCCGACGCTCCGTTCAACGCCTCCGTGCTGACGGGTGCGGTGGGCCTGATGACGTGGATGGCGCACCGGCTCCCGGCGGGCGATCCGCTGCGGGCGGCGCTGCCGGGCGCGCTGACGGCCGTGCGGCAGCGGCTGGCCTCGCCGGACCTGCTCGTCGCGGTCGGGCACTTCACGAGCCTGGCGGAGTTCCGGAAGGTGGCGGGTGCCCCGACCGAGACGGCACCGGACCACGAGCGGTACGGGGCGGTGCTGATGGCCACGCACGACGGGCAGCCGCTGCCGGCGCTGCGGACGTCGCTGCTGGACTCGACCGGCTCGGACCCGTACCTGGTCGCGCTGCGCGGGCCGGACCAGGAGCCGACGGCGGTCGAGGCGGCCCTGCGCCGCTGCCACGACCCGGCGTTCGCGCGGCTCCTCGCCGATCCGGGCGCTCCCGCGGCGGGCGGGACGGCCGAGGACGGCACGTGGTGGCCGCAGGACCCGTCGCGCTCGGTGCCCGCGCTCGTGGCGGAGGCCGCCGGGGCGCACGGCCTGGGGGCCGACGCCGCGACGCTGTACCTGATGCTGCTGGCGCTGCCCGATCCGACCGACCGGAACACGGCCCGGTGGACGGGGTGGAAGCCGGCGCGGCTGAAGGCGGCGCGGGCCGAACTCGCCGCCACCGACCTGGTGGTGTCCGCCGTCCGGGCCCGGGCGGGACGCTCGCTGTTCCTGCCGGGCGCCTGGGTGGACCAGTCGGCGCCCCTGCTCCCCGTCGAGCAGTGGAAGCTGTCGCTGTTCGGCGTGCCGGCGGGCGGCCGCCCCCTCCTCGGGGCGCTGGTGCCGGCCGAGCCGGTCGCCGAGCTGTACGCCCGGGCGTGGCGGCGGATCGCCGACGGCGACCTGCCGCGCTTCGAGGAGCTGAAGGTGAAGCGCACCCGCCGGCGCCGCTGACCGGCCCGCCGCACGGCCGTGGCCGTGGCTGCGGCTGCGGCTGCGGCTGCGGCTGCGGCTGCGGCGGACAGCGGTCCCCCGCCCTCCGGGGGACCGCTGTCCGCCGGGCCGGGCGCGCTGTCGGCGCCCGGCCCGCCCCGCTCCCCCGCCCCGCGCTCCCCCTGCCCCTCCCCCACTCTGTCTCCCGCTTCACCTCCCCTCCCTCCCGTCCGGCTCACGCCCCTCACCGGCCTCCGTCCCGAAGGAACCGCGCATGACCGTCACCGAACACCCCGCCCCCGCCCGGCAGGTCCGGCCCGCCGAGGAGCGGTACGCCGCCGAGCTGGCCTTCCTCGCCGCCCAGGACCCGGGGCCCCGTCCGCCGGGCTGGGCGCTCACCCCGCGTGCCGTCGTCACCTTCGTCTGCGGCAGCGCCGGCGCCGAACTGGCCCTGCCCGAGCGGCGCGAGGACCTGCCCGCGAAGCTGGCGATCAGCCCGAAGTTCGTCGGCGAGCGGGCCCTCGTGGAGCGCTGCGTCGTCACCCTGGCCGGCGAGCGCGGGCTGCTCCTGACCGGCGAACCGGGCACCGCCAAGTCGATGCTGTCCGAACTGCTCGCCGCGGCGGTCTGCGGCACCAGCGCCCTCACCGTCCAGGGCACCGCCGGCACCACCGAGGACGCCTTCCGGTACGGGTGGAACTACGCCCTGCTGCTCGCCCAGGGCCCCACCCCCCAGGCCCTGGTCGACTCCCCGGTGCTGTCCGCGATGCGCACCGGCCGGGTGGTGCGCGTCGAGGAGATCACCCGCTGTCTGCCCGAGGTGCAGGACGCGCTGGTGTCCCTGCTGTCCGACCGGCGCGTCACCGTCCCCGAACTGACCGCCACCGAGGACGCCGTGGTGAGCGCCGCGCCCGGCTTCACGGTGATCGCGACGGCCAACCTCCGGGACCGGGGGGTCTCCGAGATGTCGGCCGCGCTCAAGCGCCGCTTCAACTTCGAGACCGTGGAACCGATCGCGGACGCGGACGCGGAGGCGACCCTGATCCGGCGCCAGGCCGTCGCGGCGGTGCGGCGGGCCGGGGCCGAGTTCGGCGTCGACGACGCCGTCCTGGACGCCCTCGTGACGGTCTTCCGCGACCTGCGTTCCGGCCGGTCCACCGAGGGCTGGGACGTGGAGCGGCCGGGCACCGTCATGTCCACCGCAGAGGCGGTGCAGGTGGCGGCCTCGCTGGGCCTCTCGGCGGCCTACCTGCCCGGCGGGGACGTCCTCGACCTGCTCCCGGGCCACCTCCTGGGCGTCGTCCGCAAGGACGACCCGGCCGACCACGCCCGTCTCCTCGGCTACTGGGACGGGCCGGTCCGCCGCCGCGCGGAGACGGGTTCGGCGATGTGGCGCCGCCTGTGGGACCTGCGCGGGAGCCTGCGGTGACCCTCCCCGACCCCCGGGCGGCCGTCGACTCGCTGGCCGCGTCGCGCACGCCGTACCTGCTGGGCGTGCGGCACCACAGCCCGGCGCTCGCCGCCGTGGTGCCCGCCCTCCTGGACGCGGCTCGGGCCGAGGTGGTCTGCGTGGAGCTCCCCGCCGACTTCCAGCCGTGGCTGGAGCACCTCGCCGACCCCGAGACGGTCGCGCCGGTCGCCCTGGCCGGGACGGGCGGGGGCGGGCGGCTCTCCTTCTACCCGTTCGCCGACTTCTCGCCGGAGCTGGCGGCGGTGCGGTGGGCGCGGGCCCGGGGCGCGGAGGTCGTCTGCTGCGACCTTCCCCTCGGCGATCCCGGCTGGTCCGCCACGGCGGACCGCACCGGCCGCGCGGACGGCGGTGCCGGGGCGGAGGGGCCGGCGCGGCGTTCCTTCGCCGACGCGCTGACCGCCGCCGGCACCGGCCGGGACGGCGACGACCTGTGGGACCGCGCCGTCGAGGTGCTCGCCCCCGGCTGTGCGCCCGAGGCCGTGCGCCGGGCGGCGCTCGGCGTGGGCTGGGCGCTGCGCGCCGATGCCGCGGTGCCCGCCACCGACCTGGCCCGCGAGGCCCGGATGCGCCGGGTGATCGCGGAGGCGGCGGCGGACGGGCGGCGGGTCGCGGCGGTCGTCGGCGCGTTCCACGCCCCGGCGCTGGCGGCGGGGTTCGCGGGGGCCGGCGGGACGGAGCAGGACGGCGGCGACCCGCTCGCGGACCGCCCGGGCGCCTCCTCCCCGGCCGGCGCGGCGGCCCCGGCGGGCGCACCGGCCGGGGCGGCCGTCACCTCCTTCGTCCCGTACTCCTTCGACCTCCTGGACTCCCGCTCGGGCTATCCGGCGGGCATCCGCGACCCGCGCTGGCAGCAGGCCGTGTGGGAGGCGGGCGGCGCGCCGGACCGGTTGCGGGAGGCGGCCGCCGCCGCGCTGACGGGCCTGTGCCGGGAGCTGCGCCGCGCGGGCCACACCGCCGGCACGGGCGAGGCCACCGAGGCGCTGCGGCTCGCCTGCGACCTGGCCGCGCTGCGCGGGCTGCCCGCGCCGGGCCGCGGTGAGCTGCTGGAGGCGGTCACCACCGTGCTCGGGCAGGGCGAGCCGCTCGGCCGGGGGCGGGCGCTGGCCCGCGCCCTGGAGGCCGTGTTCGTCGGCACCGCGCGGGGCAGGCTCACCCCGCACGCCCCCCGGTCCGGCCTCGGTCCGTCCGTGGAGGAGGAGCTGGCCCGGCTGCGGCTGCCCCGCCCGGACGACCCCGAGCCGCGCGAGGTGCGGCTCGACCCGCTGCGCTCGCCGCTGGACGGGCGCCGCGAGGTGCTGCTCCAGCGGCTGCTGGTCATCGGTGCCGCGTACGGCGAGCCGGTCGCGGTCGCCTCGACCGGCGACGGTACGGCCCTGGGCACCAAGTGGCGCCTGACGTGGACGCCTTCGGTGCCCGCGCGGCTCGACCTGGCCGGGGCCCGCGGGGTGACGGCCGCGCAGGCGGCCGCGGGCACGCTGGGCGAGACCGCGCGGCGCGAGGCGGCCGAGGGCGGGCCGACCCCGTCTCAGGTGCTGGCGGGGCTCACCGCCGCCGCCCGCTGCGACCTCCCCGAGCTGGTCGCGGACCGGCTGCGGGAGGCGTCGGCGATCCTGCCCGGGACGGCGGACCTGCCCGAACTCATCGACGCCCTGGACCTGCTGGAGGCGCTGCGCCGGGGCCACTTCCCGGGCACCACGCCCGAGGCGCGGGAGGCCGCCGGAGCGCTGACGGGTGAACTCCTCGAAGCCGCCGTCCGGTCGCTGCCCGGTCTCGCCGGGAGCGACGCCCCCGCGGACGCCGCGGCCCTGGTCGCGCTGGCCGACCGGGCGGCGGCGCGGCAGCTGGGCCTGCGGATGGACCGGGCGCTGGCCGACCTCGCGGCGGACGGCTCGCCCCTCGTGCAGGGCGCGGCCCTCGCGGTCCGCGTCCTGCTGGACCTCGATCCGGCCGCCGGGCTCGGGGAGCGGGCCGCGGGCTGGATCGACGGCGCCGCGGGCCCCGGCGCGCGCCGTGCGCTCGCGAAGCGGCTGGCCGGCCTGCTCACCGCCGCCGGGCCGCTCCTCGAAGTCTCCCCGGACGCCCTCGGGCCGCTCCTGGACCGGGTCGACACCCTGGCCGACCAGGAGTTCCTCGATCGCCTGCCGGCCCTGCGGGGCGGCTTCGACGCGCTGTCCCCCGCCGCGCGCGAGCGGCTCCTGACCACGGTCACCGAGCGGCTCGGCGACCGCCTCGACCTCTCGCTCGAGGCCCCGCCCGAACTCCTCGCGCTGTGGGCGGCCGCGGACGCGGCGGGCCTGGCGGCGCTCAAGGCGCTGGCGCTGCCCGGCGCGGAGCCCGTTCCCGTACCGGCTCCGGGGTCGCCGGCTCCCGGGCCGGCGGCGGAGCCGGTGCTGCCCGTGCCGGAGCACGGGCTCGGGGCCGCGGACCGGTGGCGGCTGCTCCTCGGCCGGCAGAAGGACCTGTTGGGCGGCCGGGCGCGCCGCTACGCCCACGCGCTGGACGAGCTGTACGGCCACGGTCGCGGCGAGGGGTCCGACGGGCTCGGCGGCGGCGCGTCCGGGCAGGGCGGCGGGCAGGAGGCGTCCTTCCCGACCGCCCGCGAGTGGGCGGAGGAGCTGGAGGCCCTGTTCGGGGCCGACGTCCGCGAGGAGGTCCTCGCCGACGCCGCCGACGCGGGCCGGGCCGATGTCCTGACGCAGCTGGACCCGGCCGCCGTCCGTCCGTCGGTGGAGCTGCTGTCCTCGGTGCTGTCCCTGGCCGGCGGCATGCCCGAGGCGCAGCTCGCCCGGCTCCGGCCGCTGGTGAAGCGGCTCGTCGACGAGCTCTCCAGGGAGCTGGCCACCCGGGTGCGGCCCGCCCTGTCCGGGCTGGGCTCGCCCCGGCCCACCCGGCGCCCCGGTGGGCGTCTCGACCTGGCCCGCACCCTGCGGGCCAACCTGGCGCACACCCGGCGGCTGGACGACGGCCGGGTCGTGGTCGTCCCGGAGCGTCCGGTGTTCGGCACCCGGACAGGCAAGGAGGCGGACTGGCGGCTGATCCTGGTGGTCGACGTCTCCGGCTCGATGGAGGCGTCGGTCGTGTGGTCCGCCCTCACGGCGGCGGTCCTGGGCGGCGTGCCGACCCTGTCCACGCACTTCCTGGCCTTCTCCACGCAGGTGGTAGACCTCACCGACCGGGTCGAGGATCCGCTCTCGCTGCTCCTGGAGGTGCGGGTCGGCGGCGGCACCCACATCGCCGCGGGCCTCGCGCACGCCCGGACGCTCGTCACCGTGCCCAGCCGCACCCTCGTCGTCGTGGTCAGCGACTTCGAGGAGGGCGCGCCGCTGGGCGGCCTCCTCGGGGAGGTGCGCGCGCTGGCCTCCTCCGGGGCGCACCTGCTGGGCTGCGCCGCCCTCGACGACGCCGGGGCGCCCCGCTACTCGGTGCCGGTGGCGCGCCGGCTCGTGGCCGCCGGGATGCCGGTGGCCGCCCTCAGCCCCCTCGCCCTCGCCCGCTGGGTGGGCGACCGCCTCCGTGGAGAAGCCCGATGAGCACCGAACCGCTGCCGCCCGTCGCCCCCGAGGTCCTCGCCGAGGCCGTGGAGCAGCTCACCGCGCGGTTGCGCAAGAAGCTCGACGCGGCCGTCGCCGAGTGCGCCGGGAAGGCCGTGGCGGGTGCCGGCGGCTCGGTGGAGGTGCGGTTCGGCGAGGACACGCTGGTGACCCTGCGGCCGGGCCCGTCGGGCGACGTGACGGAGCCCGGCCAGGCGGTCTGCAGCTGCCTCCTGGCACCGCGCTGCCTGCACCGGGCGGCCGTCCTCGGCGCGGCGCCGCTCGCGGACGCGGACGCCGCGGCCCCGGCCGGTCCGCCCGCCCCGGAGCCCGCGGAGGAAGCGTCCTCCCCGGGGGCCGCGGCCGTGGCGGCGTCCCGTCCGGCGGCGCCCGCCGAGGAGGGACGGCCGTCGCTGACGCCCGCCCAGGCCGACGCGGCGGCGGGCCTCTGGCTGGCCGCCGCGGAGGCCCTCGCCGCGGGCGTCACCGCGGGCGGGACGGTGGTCCAGGCCGAGCTGCTGCGCGCCGCGCACTCGGCGCGGCTGGCGGGACTGCCCCGGGCCGAGGCCGCCGCGCTCAGGGTCGTACGAGGCCTGCGGGCGGCGCGCGAGCAGGGCCGGGGGCAGCGGCTCACGGATCTGACGGCCGCCTTCCGCGCCCTGCTCGCCGGGGCCGCGGCGCTCGCGTCCGGCACGGCGGGGCCGGAGGGGGCCGGGTCCGTGCGCCGCGCCTACGCGCAGGGCGGGAGCCTGCGGGTGGTCGGGCTGTGCCGGGAGCCGGTGCTGTCCGCGACCGGCTACGGCGGGGTGACGACCCATCTGCTCGGGCCCGACGGCGCCTTCCACACCCTGTCCGACGTGCGGCCGGGCGGTCTCTCGCGGGCCAGGGGGGCGGGTACGGCGTCGGTCGCGCTCGGCGGGGCCGTCCTCGACCACGCGGGGCTGGCGCGCGGCGGGCTGCTGATCGCGGGGGCGACGGTCTCGGCGGACGGGCGGCTCGGCGCGGGCCGGGGCGTGCGCGCCACTCCCGTACGCGGTGCGGACTGGTCGGAGGAGCCCGTGGCGTCGCTCTTCGCCCGGCCTGTGCGGGAGGCCGTGGGGTCGGCGCTGGACGCGGCGGCGGAGGCCGCGGGCGGGGCGGACCCGGCGCTGGTCGGCTGCGACGTGACGGTCCTCGGCGCGGCCGACGACCACGTGCTGGTCCGCGTGCTGGACGGTGGGCCGCTGGTGCGGCTGCGCGTCGCCCATCCCCACCCGGAGCTGCCGCACGGGGAGAACCTGCGCCGGATCGGCGGCTTCCCCGGTCTCGTCCTGCGGGTCCTGGGCCGCCCCGACCCAGACCGTGCGGCGACGCTCCGTCCGCTGGCGGTGGGGCCGGTGCCGGGCGCGGTGTCCTCGCTGCGGCTGCCGGAGGAGTGGCGGGGCCACGCGGATCTGGGCTACGACCGGCTCCAGGGCGATCACTTCCCGCGTCCGGAGGCGGGCGGGTCCGACAGCACTCTCGGGCCGGCCGGCCCGGACCCGCTCGCCGACGGGCCGCTGTGGCGGGTCCGGCGGCTGCTGGAGACCGGTGTGGCGGGCGGGCGGCGCGCCGTCGCCGAGGCCGCCCGGGGAGCGGACCGGGCGGCCCTCGGGGTGCCGCTGCGCCGGGCGGGCCTCTCCGGGGCGGCCGACCTCGCGGAGGGTCTGGCCGCCGAGGCGGACCGCAGACCGCGGGACTCCTTCGGGCGGCTGGTGGACGCCTCCCCGGACGCGTACGCCCGGGCGTGGCTGGCCTCGGCGGTGCATCTGGACGCCGCCGAGCGCGCCCTGGTGACCGCCTCCTGGTCCTGAGGCCGCGCCCCCGGCCCCGGCCGCCGGGTCGGGGGCGGCCCCCGGCCCGGGTCGCGGTCAGGCCGGGGCGGGGGCGAAGCGGTGGAGTTCGTCGGTGCCGGGCTGGACGACGCCGTAGCTGTTCTCCGGCACCTCGTTCCAGGCGCCGGGCAGGTCGCCGAGGGGCTCGGAGACGATGAGGCGGGTGTCCTCGGAGAGGTGGCGCAGGAATCCGACGTCCGGGTGGAGCCTGCGCAGGGCCTCCACCCGGCTGCTGTAGAACAGCGAGCGCGAGGCCCGGGCGCTGGAGTAGCGGAAGACCCAGACGCGCGTGCCGTCGGTCAGGGCGAGCGTCATCTGGAGGGGGAACTCCACCCCGTGCGCCCGTCCGACCCGCTCCACGACGCCCGCCATCGTGGCGACGGCCGCGGGCGGGTCCTCGTCGAGGCCGAAGGTGAGGGCCAGGTAGAACATCACCTCGGAGTCCGTCGTGCCCTCGATGTCGGAGTAGAGGCCGGGGTCGACGAGCAGGGCGAGTTCACGGCGCAGCCGGGGGAACCCGGCGATGGCGCCGTTGTGCATGAACATCCAGCGGCCGTACCGGAACGGGTGGCAGTTCGACTGCTGCACCGCCGTCCCGGTGGAGGCACGGATGTGGGCGAAGAACAGCGGGGACCGGACGTGGTCCGCCAGCTCGCGCAGGTTGCGGTTGTTCCAGGCGGGCCCGACGTCCCTGAGGAGCGCTGGGGTCTCGCTGTGCTCCGAGTACCACCCCACGCCGAACCCGTCGCCGTTGGTGGTCTCCACCCCCAGTTTGGAGTGCAGGCTCTGGTCGATGAGGGAGTGGGCCGGCTGGTACAGGATCGTGTCGAGCAGCACCGGCGTGCCCCAGTAGGCGAGCCATCGGCACATGCCCGATCACCTGGATCCCTGTCGGCTCCGCGCGCGTGGTCCCGCGCGCCGTTCGGCCCTCCCATTGTCCGTATCCTCCCGTCCGGACGCCACAGCGGGGCGGGCGGTCAGGCGATGGTCGTCATGCGCTCCCGGTCGTGGGCGGCGGGCGGGTGCGCGGCCAGGGACCGCTCCAGGGTGTCGAGCGCCTGCCGCATGCCGGCGATGCGCTCCGCGAGTTCTCCGGCGCCGGGCTCCACGGGGGAGGCGACGGGGCGGGTGCCGTCGTCGGTCTTTCCGGGGCGGGGTGCGCGGCCGGGGGCGTCGAGGGCGGCGGCGTCGAGTTCGCGGGCCTCGTCCAGGCTGTTGAGGACGACCCCGATGAGGACGTTGACCAGCACGAAGGAGGCGAGCAGGACGTAGGAGCCGTAGTAGAGGATGCTCAGGCGCGAGATGGCCAGTCCGTTGTAGATGGCGTCCTGGAGGCCCTCCAGGGTCATCAGCAGGAACAGGGTGAGCAGGGCGCGTCCCAGGGAGCCGAAGTGGGCCGGGTCGTGGGAGCCGAAGCAGACCCAGCCGACCATGGCGTAGACGTAGAGGATGACGGCTCCGACGAAGAGGAAGCTGACGGTGCCGGGCAGGCTGCGGGAGACGGCGATGAACAGGATGCGCAGCTGGGGCAGGAAGCGGGCGGTGCGCAGGACCCGGACCATGCGGAGCAGGCGCAGGACGGTGGCGTTCTCGCGGACGAAGGGGATGTAGGCGCAGGCCACGACGGCGAGGTCGAAGAGGTTCCAGCCGTCGCGCCCGAACTCCTTGGGCCGGTCGGCGTGGGCGCCGAGGCGCAGCAGCATCTCCAGGGTGAAGAAGGCGAGGCAGCCGTGCTCGGCCGCGCGGAGCAGGGCGGCGTGGTCGGTGGCGAAGCCGTGGTAGGTCTCGGCGCCGAGCAGGACGGCGTTGAGCAGGATCACGGTCAGGACGGCGAGGGAGAAGGCGGGTGCCTCGGTCACGGAGCGGCAGGATGCCGCGATCCGGACCCGGGTGGGAGCCGGGGCGGTGGTCATGAAGGCCTCCGGAGGGCGGGTGGGGGCGGGAAGGGCGGTGGGAGTGGGTTTCCGGTTGTCCTAACGCGCCGGGAAGATCACGGGCTGCGGGGGTCCGGAGAATTGGGGGAACGATTCATCCGCGACGGCGAAAGACCGCGCATCGGGCCCCTTTCGGACCGCCCGGTCCGTGACCGCCCCAGCTCAAGATCGTTAACTCCGTTCGGCCCGCGCCGGACGACGGCGTCGCGACCGATCACGGCGTCGCGACCGATGACGGCGTGGCGACCGGAAGAGGCCTCCGCATGGCGTCGGCCGGGGGCTCCGTCGTGCCGCGGGACGGCATGGTCGAGCCGCTGGGGGCCGGCGGGGGCGAGGTGGTGGCCGCCGGGGCCGCGGTCGAGCTGCTCGACGCGGTGGAGGCGTACCACCACGACGTGGCCGTGGGGGCATCAGGATGCCGCCCACCCGCAGCGACGGGGCATCCGGGCGGCCCGTCGGGCACGCCGGTCTCCTCCCGGCACCTCGGGGCCGTGCGGACCTCACGGCCGGCGTCGGGCGGGATGCCCGGCACGCGCAGGCCCGGCGCGGCCATGTCCCGTTCCCGGAGCGCGGCGAGGAACCGGCGGATCCCACGGCGCCGGCGGGCCGGTCCAGTGCGGCGACCGGCGGCGGCGTCGCCACGGCCTCTGCGCGGACCGGGCGTCGGTGCGCGGCAGAGCCGGGTCGGGGGGCCGCCGGAAGGCGAGGAGGGATCACGGCTCTCGTCCGTCCGGTCGGCTCAGGCGCTCGCCCACCTGCGCGGCGGTGGGCCGGCCGTGTTCGTCGGCGAAGACGCCGTCGGCGAGCAGCGGCACCCGGCCCCGTACCCGGCGGCGAGCGGCTCGCGGGTCGCCCTCACGCAGGTACGGCCCTCCCCGGCCGCCCCCGTGAGGCGGCCCACGTCACCGGCTTCCCCGCCGTATCGGTCCCGCGTCCGTCGTCGGCAGGACGTTCCGGGCGATCGACGGTGACCGTGCCCGGACCGGGGGTCGGAGAATCCGGACTCCCTGTCCCGGACCCGCCGACGGCGATGGCCTACAGGTGGTCCGGGCGGCCCATCCACCAGTTGCCGGGGGCGGCGGGGTCGGTGCTCGACCAGAACTCGGTGATGGCGCGGACGAACTCCTCGGCCGAGAGGGAGCCGTCGCCGTCGGTGTCCAGGTGGGCGAAGGCCTCGTCGGCCTCCGCCTCGGTCAGGCCAGGGAAGTGGCCGCGCTGGAAGACGAGGAACTCGGCCGGTGAGACGCGGCCGTCGCGGTCGGTGTCGGCGACCTCCAGGAACACGCGCGCCGGCGCGCCGACGGTGGCCGCGGCGGCGTCCGGGTCCCCGGCGAGGCCGGCGGTGGAGGCGACGAACTCCTTCTTGGAGATCGCGGTGCTGCCCTCGGGCAGGTGCGGGAGGTGCAGGTTCCGCCAGATGCCCCGATAGGCGTCGACGATCTTCCGCTCGCCCTCCGAACCCTCGGCGTGGCCGAGCGAGGCGGCCACCCGGCGGCCGCACAGCACGTGGTCCCGCTCGGTGAGCCGCCCGTCGCCGTCCACGTCGAGGTGGTCGAAGCCGTGGCTGATCTTCGTGATCAACAGGTCGGTGCCCACTCGGTCTCTTCCGTGCGGAAGTCGTCGTCCGTACACCCGGGTTCGCGGGGTCACCGTATCCCGGCGGAGGGTGCGCGCACGGCACGCTGCCGGCGGCGCGTGCCGTGGACGGCGGTGCGGTGGACAGCGGTGTGTACGTGGGGAACGCGGGCGAGGACGCCGCGCTCGACAAGGGATGGATCCTCGGGCACTTCAAGGAGGCCGGGAGTCCTCGGCACAGCGAGGACGTGGAGATCAAGTGGGGTGTGCATCCGCGGGGTGAGGAACGCGCGCGGTGGGCGCGGGGCGAGGTGCGTACGGCCCTGCTCGTGCTCGTCAGCGGTCGCTTCCGCGTGGAACTGCCCGGGCGCAGCGTGCTCCTGGAGAAGCAGGGGGACTACGTCGTCCGGGGGTGGGACGTGGACCACTCGTGGGTGGCGGAGGAGGACTCGGTGGTGCTGACGGTGCGCCGGCCGTCGATTCCCGGCTACGCGGTGGTGGAGGGGGACCCGCGGTAGCGGTGTCCCCTCGTGCCTGCCGAGGACGGCGCCCACCTGGGCCCGCACCGGGAAGTCGGAGACGCCGGGGCACGAACCCGGGGCCGGCCGGGTCGGCGGCAGGTAAAGCGCGGTAAAACTCCTCCCGGCCGGCCTGCGGTTCCCGTACGCGGGGTTCGCGCCGTCTTATCGCGTCCTTGACGCCCGGATGGCCCGCCGGCCCGGGCCCGGACGACGGATTCCGCAGTCGGCAGGCCATTGACCTGCGGGTTCGCGAGGGCTTCCATTCAGCCCGGGAGCAACGGACATCACACCCCTCACATCACCGGCCGCCTCGGAGGCGATACCGCTCCCCCTCGGAAACACCGCACGCATCGATCGGAACCGCCTGATGACCGACACCCTCAGCGCACCACACGCCCTGGCCCCTCAGACCGGCCCCGTGCCACAGAAACTCAAGCGCTCCATCGGTGTCGTCGGCGGCACCCTCCTGACGCTCTCGTGCGTCACCCCGGCCTCGACGCTCTTCGTGGTCGTCCCCGACCTGTTCGGCAGCGTCGGCACCTTCACCGCCCTCACCATCGCGATCGGCTCGCTGCTCTGCGTCGGCGTGGCCTTCGTCTACTCCGAGCTCGGCACCCTCATCCCCAGCGCGGGCGGCGAGTACGCGATGGTCTCCACGCTGGCCGGGCGGCTCGCCGGCTGGCTGGTCTTCGTCCTGTCGCTGCTGGTGGTGATGATCGTGCCGCCGGTGATCGCCATGGGCACCGCCGACTACCTGGCGCCGCTCGTGCACGTCCCGGCCCCGCTCGCCGGTGCGGGCGTCATGCTCCTCGCGACCCTCGCCGGACTGCTCGACCTGCGGGCCAACGCCTGGATCACCGGCGTCTTCCTCGTCCTGGAGGTCATCGCGGCGGGTGTCGTCGCCGTCCTCGGCTTCACCCACGCGCAGCGCGGCGCCGGATCCCTCCTCCACGGCCAGGTCGCGGGCGAGAACGGCACGCACTCGCTGGTGACCGCCGCCCTCGTCGTCTCCGGCCTCGCCATCGCGCTCTTCATCACCCAGGGCTTCTCTACGGCCGTCTACCTCTCCGAGGAGCTGGAGAACCCGCGCCGGAACGTCGCCCGCACGGTGCTCGCCACGCTCGCCATCTCGACCGCCGTCATCCTCGTGCCCGTCATCGCGATCACCCTCGGCGCCGACGACCTCGCGGCGCTGACCGGCGGCGACCTCAGCGGCATGATCACCGCCTGGTCCAACTCCGCCGTCGGCACCTTCATCAGCCTCTGCGTGGCGCTCGCGATCATCAACGCCGGCATCGTGATGGTCATCCAGAACTCCCGCGTGCTGTTCGCCTCCGCCCGGGACAAGGCGTGGCCCGAGACGGTCAACAACGCCCTGTCCCGCCTCGGCCGCTTCGGCTCCCCGTGGGTGGCCACCCTGGTCGTGGGCGTGCCCGGCGCGGCCCTCTGCTTCGTCAACCTCGACACCCTCTACGGCGTCACCGGCGTCTCCGTCACCGGCATGTACCTGCTCGTCTCCGTGGCGGCCCTGTTCAGCCGGCGCGGCGCGCACCGCGAGGTCGCGGCCTGGCGCATGCCGCTGTGGCCGGCGATCCCGGTCGTGCTCATCGTGGTCCTCCTGTACGTCCTGTCCATGCAGGACACCGCGTACCTGCTGTGGACCGGCGGCATCACGGCGGTCGCCACGCTGTACTGGGCGCTCTACCTGCGCCCGCGCCAGGAGACCCGCTGGCTGGTCAGCGTCCCCGAGGACGAGCAGCACGCCTGACGGACGGCCGGGACGCCCGCCCCGCGAGCGGCGCGTCCCGGCCGGCGGCCCTCCCGCCCCGTAACGCCTCGTACGGTTTCGTACGGCCTCGTACGGTCTCGGAAGTCCTCCGCGGGGCCGGAACCGGAACTGGAGAGAAAGCCCCCGCCGGAGCCGGAAACAGGGCGGGGCCGGGCCGGGTTCAGCCGCGCCACGCGGTCCGGAGGTGCGGGGCGGCCTCGGCCGCGGTGTGGGCGGAGGAGAAGGTGAAGGCGCGCGGCGACGGCCCGTGCGCGCGCAGGTCCGCCAGCCGTTCCAGGGACTCGGCGACGGTCGGGACGTGGCCGGCGGGAACCCACCAGAGCACCAGGTGCGCCTCGACGTGCCGTGCGAACCAGTCGCGGCGCCGGCGCATCACCTCCAGGTGCCCGCTGCGGTAGGTGAAGTCCCACAGGGCCTCCTGGTTCTCCCACACGCTGAGGTTGACGATGACGTCCTCCCCCGCCGGGCGCAGCCCGGTGGCGTCGGGCGTCCCCTCCTCCACGAGTCGCCACACGAAGCCGGGCGCGCCGTCGGCGGCGGCGTTGACCGGGTCGAGCATCTCGACGAACGGCGCCATGCGGGGGTCGTCGAGGGGGAAGCGAAGCGTGGCCACGTTGAGCTGGGCGAGGTGGGCGGCCGGCGCGTGCGACGCGGACGCGGAGGACGCGGGCGGCGCGGGAGTCACAGACGACCCAGCAGGCGTGGCAGGCATGGGAGGCACAGGAGGCAGGGGTGAGGTCATGACCTCATCCCAGCACGACCCCTTTTCTATGTCAATGAATGTTGTTTTTAGAAGGTTCGACCACCACGCAGCACTCCCCCGGCCGGGCGTCCATGCGGGCGCGGACGGGTCCGTCCGCGCCGAGCAGCCCCTCCAGGAGCGCGAGGTTCATGCCGCAGACGAGGGGCGGGAAGCGTTCGGCGACGGCATGGAAGGGACAGTTGCGCATGCGGATCACGCCCGTGGCCGCGTCGGCGGGGCCGCCGGGCTCCGCCCCGCCCTCGCCCGGACCGCCCTCCCCCGGGCCGTCGGCGCCCTCCGGTGCTTCGAGGCGCGGTTCGTAGCCCCGGGCCGCCAGCACCGCCATGGCCTCCTCGAGGCCGCCGCAGGGCGCGGCCGAGCCGCGCAGGGCCTCTCCCCTGCGGCGCGCGGCCGCGCAGAGCCCGGCGTCCAGGCCGGCCAGCTCGGCGGCCTCCGCGAGCAGTTCGGCGGCGGTGCGGTAGTCCCGGGCGGGCAGCGAGACCGAACGCTCGGCCCGCGCCCGCGTGTACACCTTGGCGGGACGGCCCGCCCCCGGTCCCGAACGGCCCGTCAGGCGGCGGCTGCCGCTCTCCAGTAGCCCCGCCTCCGTCAGCCGGTCGAGGTGGTGCGCGGCGAGCGTGCGCGCCACGCCGGCCGCCTCCGCCGCCTCGTTGCGCCCGACCTCGCGGCCCTGCGCCGCCACGTACTCGTACAGGCGGCGGCGCACCGGATCCTGCAGCACCGCGATCGCGTCGATGTCCTCCATCGGACCATTCTAATGACAATGACGATAAGAGATAGAAGGGAAGCGAGCGAGACGGACGGTGCGGTCCACCGGAGCCGTAAGACCCAGGTCGTACGGCTCCGGCGGCGGTTGCGCCCGTGGGTGGACGCGGCGCGCGGCGACGGAAACGTAACGTCGTCGGCATGAACAAGCTGACCCGGGCGGCAGCCGCCGCCCTTCTCGCCTGCGCGGTCGCGTTACCGGCCGCCACCACCGCCACCGCGACCACGGCCCCGGGTCCGGTCCCGGATCCGGCCCCGTTCTCCGCAGCCGCAGCCGGCCCCGCCGCCCTCACCGCCGCCACCCCGGACGCCCCGGCCGACCGGCTCGCCCTGCGGCTTCCGGCGCCCACCGGGCCGTACGGGGTGGGGAGTTCCGTCCTCCACCTCGTGGACCGCTCCCGCACCGACCCCTGGGTGCCCGAGGCCGACGGCCGGGAGCTGATGGTCACCCTGCACTACCCCGCGGCCCGGCCCGCGGCCGCCCGGCCCGCGCCGGGCCGTCCCGCCCCGTACTCCACCCGGGAGGAGGCGCGGCTGCTGCTGAAGGCCATCCAGGTCGACGACCCCGCGTCGGTGGGGCGGTTGGCCCGGATCCCCGCGTACAGCGCGGTCGACGTGCGCCCCGCTCCGGGGCGCCACCCCCTGGTGGTGCTCTCGCCCGGGTTCGGCATGCCGCGGTTCACCCTCACCGCCCTCGCCGTGGACCTCGCCTCCCGGGGCTACGTCGTCGCCTCGCTCGACCACGCCTACGAGTCGTCGGGCACGTCGGTGCCGGGCGGGCCCGCCCTGACCTGCGTCGCCTGCACCGTGATGGAGGAGAGCGGCTGGTCCAAGGGGGCGCTGGTGACCGGCACCCGGGCCGCCGACACCCGGTTCGTCCTGGACCGGCTGACGGGTCCCCGGGCCGCCTGGCGGTTCGCGTCCTCGATCGACCGGACGCGGATCGGAATGGCGGGCCACTCGGTCGGCGGCGCGAGCGCCTTCGCCGCCATGGCCGCCGACGGACGCGTCGACGCCGGAGTGAACATGGACGGTTCGTTCTGGGACGCGCCGCCCTCCGACGGACTCGGCGGACGCCCGTTCCTGCTGCTGGGAACCGACGCGTACCACCGTCCGGGCGGCGAGGACGCCTCGTGGGACACCACGTGGGCGGCGCTCGGCGGGGAGCGGCGCTGGCTGACGGCCGACGGCGCCGAGCACCTCGACTTCTCCGACGCGCCCGTCCTCCTCGGCCACTTCGGGATTCCCGGCGGAGCGCTCCCGGCCGAGCGCGCGATCGCCCTCACCCGCACGTACGTCGCCGCCTTCTTCGACGAGCACCTGCGGGGCGAGGACCAGCCCCTGCTCGACGGCCCGGACCCGGCGTACCCCGAGATGCGGTTCCACCGCCCCTGAACCGGGGATCCGCGAGCGGCACCCGCCCCCGGAACGGAGCACGTAACCGAGCACGGAGGAGAGTACGGAGCGAAGCACGGCGCCCGATGGCGGATCGACGTGCGCGCGTCGAACTGGTGTGGCCCCGTGCGTGTGTTGCCGGTGGGAGACGACGAGCCGGTCGCGGAGTCCCTGCGGCGCTACGGGTTCGAGGTGGAGTGGGTCACCACGGGGTCGGCCGGCCTGGCCGCACGACCCCGTACGACCTGGTCCTGCTCGACCTCGGGCGGCCCGACACCGACGGGCTCGACGTCTGCCGGGCGCTGCGGCGTCACGGTGACGCGGGACGCGGGGACGCGGCGTCACGGTGACGTGCCGGTCATCGTGATCAGCGCCCGGCAGCAACGAGACCGGCCGAGTCGTCGCCGGGATCCGGGCTGTGACGCGACGGATGCGGCCGGCGGAGCAGCCCTCGGGGCTCCCACGGTACGGTGCCCGGCTGCCCCTCGACCGCGGGGCCGCGTTCCAGCGGTCGAACAGCGCGGAGCTCCGGCGGTCGGCGGCCTCGGCTCGCCGGCCGTCCGTCCCGCCGCCCTGTGCCACGCCGCCCAGGCGGCGACGGTGCCCAGTGCCGCCGTGACGAGGCCGCCCAAACGCCCGGCGCCGTAGGATCCACAGGCTGTTCGCCTTCCCCGCCGAGGGCACGGAGCAGCCTCGGCACACCTGGCGGACGCGGCGAACGGGAAACGGGGAACGAGCACGTGAGTGGATCCGACGGCCCGGCTCTCACGACCGGATCAGGCGCTCCGCGCCCCCAGGAGGTCAGCGCACGGGAACGGCGGAAGCTGCTCGGGTTCGGGTTCGGCGCCGCGCTGGCGGCCCTGCCCGTCTGGTGGGCGCTCCGGGCCTTGGCGGACGGTGCGGGGAACGGGACGGGGAACGACTGGCGCACCGATACCGCCCCACTGGAGCGGGCGTTCCCGCGGCTGGGTCCGCTCACCGACGCGAAGTGGGTGAGCAGCCGGGACGACGACCGGGACCTCCCCTCCCCGGAACTGGTGATCTCGGGCTACGCCCGCCTCGCCCCGGGCAGGCTCGCCGAGTTGACGGCGGCCCACGCCTTCACCTCCGAAGGGCCCGCGAAGGACTTCTCCTCGTGGTTCGAGAAGCCGCTCGACGGCGAGGGGCCGGAGCACCCCCGGTGGATCCGTTCGCGGGAACTCGACCGCGAGGGCACCGGTCACCGCACGGCCCTGTGGTTCGACCGCGACAGCGACACGGTCCGCTTCTGGGCGCTCAACCCGTAGGCCTGACGCCTTCTTCGGCTTCCGAGTCGTACGGGGCCCTCCGCACGCGTCACGGGTGCGCGGGTACGCCGTGGGCACGCCGCAGGTACCCGCGGGTACGCCGTGGGGCCTGTCAGAGCCAGGTGGCAGGCTGGGCGCGTGCTGATCGAGGAATACGAGAACGCCCCGCTCGCCACCGGGGACGAGCTGCCGGGTCTGCCGGGTTGCCGGGCCGCCCGTACCCGTGGGGGCGGGGGCGCGGCATGAGCGCGCGTCTCTATCTGAACAGCTCCCGGGAGCCCCGGATGCCTGACGGCTCGGCCGGTGAATGGGCCGGCTTCTTCGACGGGGCGATGGAGCTGGAGGCCAAGGACTGGCCGCCGCTGCTGTGGTGGGCGATGTTCGGCTCCGGAGACCTGGCGGAGGCGAGGATCGCCGACACCGAGGACGCGGGCAGCGTCGAGCACGAGGAGCTGCTCGACGCGTGGGGAGAGGCGACCTACCCGTACCTGGTCGTCGACCGCCGGACGGCGTTGGCGCGGCTGGAGGGCCGGCGGGAGGCGCTGCTGGCCCGGATCGGCCCGCGCTTCGCGCCGCTCTACGAGGAGTTCGTCGCGCTCGTGGACGCCCGGTTCGCCCCCTGCGCACTGCTGAGGACCGAGGCGCTGGCCGGTGGCCGCGAGGGCGGCCTGCGGCTGCTGTTCGAGGAGACCCTGGCCGATCTGGAACGGCTCGACGCCGGCCGGCCCCTGCCGGCCGGCGGGCGGGTGGACGGTCTGGTCCGTGACTTCCTGCGCTGGCAGCACACCGACCCGATACGGCTGCTGGCGGGAGCCGGCGACGGGTGGCCGGGCGAGGAACTGCGGGAGCGCTGCTCCGGCGCCGCACCGAGGCGGTCGTCCCGCGAGGACGCCGGCCGGCCCTCCCGCGCGGGCGGGGCGCGGAGCGTGGTGGCCGGCCTCTGCGGGACCGTCGGTCTCTGCGGGGCCGGTGCGTACGGGCTCACCGGGAGTGCCTGGTCGATCGCCGTCGCCTGCGGGGGGATTCTGGGCGCGGTGGTGGCGGCGTACGCCCGACGGCGGTGAGCGCGGTCGTGGACTGCCGGGTCCGAGCGCTCCGGCGGGCCCCGCGTCTGTTCACCTGTCGATGGGCAGGTCCGTTGCGATCTCGTTAACTCTTCACTTCTTGACGGCAAACTGCGGGCCGAGTTGACTTCGTGGCACCTCGGCCGCACCGTCGCGGCCTCGTCAGGGAGGCACCACCCCATGAACGCAACGACCCGTCGTGTCGTCACAGGCACGGCCGCGGTCTCCATGGCCCTCGCCCTCTCCGCCTGCGGCACGGCCGACGGCGGCGGCCAGGACGAGGGCAGCTCGACCAAGATCGGCCTGCTCCTGCCGGAGAACAAGGCGGCGCGGTACGAGGCGCTGGACAAGCCGCAGTTCGAGAGGGCCGTCAAGAGGGCGTGCATGGACTGCGAGGTCGTGTACGGCAACGCCGCCTCCGACGTCGTGAAGCAGAAGCAGCAGTTCGACCAGCTCGTCGCCGACGGCGTGAAGGTCATCGCCCTCGCGTCGGTCGACGCCGCCAAGGCGGCCGGCTGGGTCGCCGAGGCGAAGGGCAAGGGCGTCAAGGTCGTCGCGTACGACCGCGCGATCCAGGGCGCGGACGCCTACGTCAGCCACGACAACTACAAGGTGGGCGAGCTCCAGGGCGAAGCCCTGCTCGCCGCCCTCGGCGACAAGGCCGCCTCCGCCCGGGTCGTCATGATCAACGGCGACGAGAAGGACCCGAACGCCGCCCTCTTCAAGAAGGGCGCCCACATGGCGCTCGACGACAGGGTCGGCAAGATCGCCTACGAGGCCTCGGGCGAGTGGGATCCGAAGGTCGCGGGCGAGAAGATGACCGCCGCCATCTCCTCCGTCGGCAAGGACAAGATCGGCGCCGTCTACTCCGCCAACGACGGCATGGCGGGCGGCATCGTCACCTCCCTGGAGAACGCCGGCATCAAGGGCATCCCGGTCGGCGGCCAGGACGCCGAGGTCGCGGGCATCCAGCGGATCGTCGCCGGCACCCAGACCTTCACCATCTACAAGAGCCCGCTCGACCTGGCCCCCAAGGCGGCCGAGTTCGCGGTCGACCTGCTGATGGGCGTCCCGGTCCACGCCCAGACCATGACCGACGGGGTGCCGTCGAACCTCCTCGACCCGGTGGTCGTCGACAGGACCAACATCCAGTCCACGGTCATCAAGGACGGCATCTACAAGGCCGCCGACATCTGCACCGCGGACCTCGCCGCCGAGTGCGCCGAGCTGGGCATCGAGTAGCCCCCCGGGGCCGAGCCGGCCCCGGGCCTTCTCCGTCCAGCTTCCGGCGATTCTTTTCAGTCCATAGAATTCAGGCCACAATCTTCAACAGATGAAGGCCACACTCCCCGGTTCAGTCCGCCTGCCGGGCAGCTCGCAGGGGAGCCCCTCAAGGCGGTGCCGGCGACCACCCGAGGTGGCGACCGCCTCGCCGGGCACCGGTCGAACTCGTGCGGCGGCAGGCGTCACTGGTTGAACCCGTGCGGCGGCAGGCCGAGCGTGAAGCACGCCTCCGTCAGCCCCCCGGGAGCCCTGTGGGCCGGCGGCGGTGAGCGCTGGGGAATGATCGACCCATGACGAAGATCGTGTTGATGTCGGATCCGCAGGTGGCCGCGGTACCGGTCGCCGAGTGCGGCGAACCCCTCGTGGACGTCCGCCGTGAGGGCGCGCTGCTGGTCGACAGGCGCAAGCAGGATCCGGCGGACGCCTTCGCGCACCTCCGGGAGGGCGTGCTGGGACGGCTGGTCAAGGCACAGGGGCTGCTGCCCGAGGGGTTGCGGCTGCTGTTCGTCGAGGGGTACCGGCCGCCCTCCCTCCAGCGGGAGTACTTCGAGGAGTACGCCGGCCGGCTGCGCGAGGCGCACCCCGACCTGTCCCCCGGGGAGATCCACTCGGCGGCGAGCCGGTACGTGTCCCCGCCCGAGATCGCCCCGCACAGCGCGGGCGCGGCCGTGGACCTCACCCTGGCCGACGCCGACGGCCGGGAACTGGACCTGGGCACCCGCATGAACGCGGACCCGGAGGAGAGCGGGGGCGCCTGCTACACCGACGCCGCCGGCATCAGCCCGGAGGCCCGCTCCCACCGCGAACTCCTGGGCGGTGTGCTCACCGCGGCGGGCCTGGTGAACTACCCCACGGAATGGTGGCACTGGTCCTTCGGGGACCGCTACTGGGCCTTGAAGACGGGCGCTGCCGCCGCCCTCTACGGACCGAAGGAGATCGGCTGACCCGCCAGGACCCGCGCCCGCGCGGCCACGGCGTCGGCCGCGCAACGAGGGCCGCGTACCGACGCCCCGACCCGCCCCCTCCCGGCGCCCCCCTCCCGGCGCTCCCTTGCCGTCGCGGGCGACGGGCGAGCAGCGCTCCGCCGGAGCGCGCGTGAGGCCGGAGAGGTCCGAAGCAGTCGACCGCGACGGCCGTGCGGGACGGAACCGCACGGACGCGAGGAACCGGAGCCGCAGCATGCCGGACGAGACCGTCCCGCGTCCCGTCGCTCCCCGGAAACTCGTCCTGCGGGAGCGGGAGACCGGCGGACCGGAGGGGCATGGCGCTCCTGGTGGCCCGGACCTTGGCCCGGGATCGGGTGACGAGCTCGGCCGACGGCGGCGCCCGCTCCGAGGACTTCGCCGCGATCTGGCGGCGGGCCGGCGAGCGGTGCGGGGCGGGCGGTGAGGCCTCGCCGTGGTCGGCTTCCGGCGCTCGGCCGTCGGCCGGGTCCGCCTGCCGGCCGTCGGCCGGGTCCGCCTGCCGGCCGTCGGCCTGCCGGATGTCGGCCTCGGCGAGGGCACCGGGCGAGAAGACCGCGGCGGCGATCCGGAGCCCGGCCGGCAGGGCGGACCACAGTGCGGTGAGGAGGTCGGCGCGGTTCCCGGCGTCGACGCGGACCTCGGTGAAGGGGTCGCCTGTGGCGATCTCCTGCCCGTCCGAGCGGTAGGTCGTCATGAGGACTCCCTCGCAGGGCTCCAGGCCGTCGACCCGCAGGGTCAGCCGGTTGGTCTCCGCGCGCGCACCCGCGCTGTGCCGCGCCGCCCCGAACCAGGCCGGTCCGCTGCCCCGGCCGTCGGCCACGACGGTCAGGCGGGGGTGAAGATCGGCGGGTCGGGTTCGTAGTCCAGGCCGTCCAGGGCCAGGGCCGGGTGCTCTCCGGAGTCCAGCCGGTCGGCGACCGCGGCGACCTGCTCGCCGTTGCCGAAGACCAGCCGGTGGCCGCTCTGGCGGGCGGCGACGTAGTGGCGCAGGTGATCGTGCGCGCTCGCCTCCGAGGGGGCGACGGTCAGCGTGCCCTCCGGGGTGCGGTGCAGCGTACGGGCCTGGGAGGCGCGGCTGCGGCCCGTGAGGAAGTACGCGCCGAGGAGGTCGCCGTCGCCGGTACGGCACCACAGCACGCCCCGCCCGGGGTAGGGGGTGCCCGCCAGCGTCTTGTCCAGTCTGTCCACCGAGTCCAGCACCCCTCCGACCG
Source organism: Streptomyces sp. NPDC058758 (assembly GCF_042746075.1). Taxonomy (NCBI): domain Bacteria; kingdom Bacillati; phylum Actinomycetota; class Actinomycetes; order Kitasatosporales; family Streptomycetaceae; genus Streptomyces; species Streptomyces sp. NPDC058758. The sequence continues at coordinate 70,518 of NZ_JBHYPS010000010.1, forward strand.
CTCCGTATCCCCGCCTCGACGTCGACGTCGGCATCGGCATCGGCATCGAGCGGGCTGTGGGCGACGTTCAACCTGATCAAGGAATGCCGCCCTCCCCGGGGGCGCCTCCGGGTGCCCGCCGGGCCGGGGAGCGGCCCTGCGAGCGTCCCGGGCCGGAACGGCGGCCGTCATCCGGGCAGGTTTCCGTCGCCTCCCATGTTGGCGACCATGCGGCGCAGGACGTCGATCGTGGTCGCGAAGTCCGCCTCGTCGATGCCCTCGTGGACCTGCCGGTGGACGCGCAGGTTGCGTTCCCCGGCACGGGCCCGGCCCTCCTCCCCCGCCGCGGTCAGCGTCATGCGCCCCGTACCCTCCTCCTCCGTCAGCCAGCCGCGGGCGGCGAGGTCGTCGAAGACGTCGTGGAAGGGGGTGCCGGCGTCGGCCCACCGCGCCAGCCGCTCGGTCAGCTCCGCGCGGTTCCACCGGCCCGGCGCCCCGGCGACGTGGTTGAGGGTCCACCAGTGCGGCTGTGTGAGGTCCTCCACCGCCAGCTGTTCGCGGAGGGCCCCGACCACCAGGCGGAAGGCCATGCCGGTCCAGGCGCCGATGGGCTGCGCGGCGAGTTCCCGCCGCGAGTAGTCCTTGAGTGTCCCGTTCACGCTCCCGTCCCTGCTCACGTTCACGTCCCCGCCCCCGTTCGCGTTCACGTCCACGTCCACGTCCACGTGCCGCTCCTTCCGTGCATCGGATCAGCAGTACGCGATCACCGTAGAAGCTCAGGTTTGGTTGAGGTCAAGGGGTGCGGCCGGCCCGGCACCGCCGCTCCCGGACAGGAGGCATATGCGGCCCGGTCCCGGTCCTTGTCGGCGGCGGGCCGGGACACGACGATGTCCGCCTGGGAGCCGTACGACCTCGATGGGGAGGCCGAGTTGAGCGAGACGACGACGCGGAGGGGCGGACGGCACGAGCCGGGGCCCGCGTCCCGGCCGGGAGCGCGGCCGGCGGTGCGGGCGCTGGTGGCGGAGTCGTGGCGGCGGTCCGAGCGGGCGCGGGTCAGCCGGGACGGGGCGGCGCCGATGGAGCTGGACGAGGAGGAGCTGGCGGCGTACCGGGAGGGGCATCCGCTGGTGGCGGCGATGCCGGTGATCCGGGAGCTGCTCGGCGCCGACGTCCGGGACGGCGGGCACCTGCTCGCGGTGTGCGACGCGGCCGGCCGGCTGCTGTGGGTGGAGGGGGATCCGGCGACGCTGCGGCAGGCGCGGCGGATGAACTTCGTGGCCGGGGCCGGCTGGGCGGAGGCGGCCGCGGGGACGAACGCGCCGGGGACGGCGCTCGCCGTCGGCCGGCCGGTACAGGTGGTGGCGGCCGAGCACTTCCGGCCGCCGGTGCGGGAGTGGACGTGCGCGGCGGCGCCGCTGCACGACCCGCGCAGCGGGCGGCTGCTCGGCGCGGTCGACCTGACGGGCGGTGCGGGGCTCGCCCATCCGCACAGCCTCGGTCTGGTGCGGGCGGTGGCGCGGGCGGCCGAGGCCCAGCTGGCGCTGCTGGCCCCGGATCCGGCGCCGGGGCGGCCGCGGCTGACGGCGCTGGGCCGGGACGAGGCGCTGCTGGCGGTGGACGGGCGGCGGTTGCGGCTGAGCCGGCGGCACAGCGAGATCGCGGTGGTGCTCGCGCACCGTCCGGAGGGGGTGACGGGCGAGGAACTGCTGACGCTGCTGTACGAGGACGAGTCGGTCCCGCCGGTGACGCTGCGCGCGGAGCTGTCCCGGCTGCGGGCGCTGCTCGGTCCGGGGCTGCTGCGCTCGCGGCCGTACCGGTTCGCCGGTCCGGTGGACGCGGACTTCGCGACGGTGGACCGGCGCCTGGCCTCGGGGGCGGTGGCGGCGGCGGCCGGGGAGTACGCGGGCCCGCTGCTGCCGGGGTCGGCCGCGCCCGGGGTCGTACGCCTGCGGGAGCGGCTGGCGGACCGGGTGCGGGCGGCGCTGGTGGCGCGGGCGGATCCGCTGCTGCTCGCGGACTGGGCGCACAGCGCGTGGGGCGAGGACGACGCGGAGGTGTGGCGGGCGCTGAGCGCGGCGGTGCCGGCGGCGCAGCGGGCGCCCGTACGGGCCCGGCTCGACCGTCTGGAGGCGGAGCTGTCCGCCGGCGCAACGGGGTTGCAACGTCCGCTTCCGCACACTCGGCGGTGAGAGGGCGCCGGTCGCGACGACGGCGCGTACCGTCCGGCCGTCCGCGCGCGCCCGCCTCCCGGCGGCCCGCGGGGGCCGGATCCGTCCGACCCGCAGGGAGGTCCGTCCATGACCCGTTACGCCGCACCCGGCACCGAGGGCGCGCTGATGGCGTACGCGACGCGCTACGACCACTGGATCGGCGGCGAGTACGTCGCCCCGGCCGGCGGCCGGTACTTCGAGAACCCGAGCCCGGTCGACGGCAAGCCGTTCACCGAGATCGCCCGGGGTTCGGCCGAGGACGTGGAGCGCGCCCTGGACGCGGCGCACGCGGCCGCCCCGGCCTGGGGGCGCACGGCGCCGGCCGAGCGGTCGGCGGTGCTGCTGCGGATCGCCGACCGGATGGAGGCGAACCTGGAGGCGCTCGCGGTCGCGGAGACCTGGGACAACGGCAAGCCGGTCCGGGAGACCCTCGCCGCCGACATCCCCCTCGCCATCGACCACTTCCGCTACTTCGCGGGGGCGCTGCGCGCGCAGGAGGGGGCGCTCAGCCAGATCGACGAGGACACGGTGGCGTACCACTTCCACGAGCCGCTGGGGGTCGTGGCGCAGATCATCCCGTGGAACTTCCCCATCCTGATGGCGGTGTGGAAGCTCGCCCCGGCGCTGGCGGCGGGCAACGCGGTCGTGCTGAAGCCGGCCGAGCAGACGCCGGCGTCGGTGCACTACTGGCTGAGCCTGGTCGCGGACCTGCTGCCGCCGGGCGTGCTGAACGTCGTCAACGGCTTCGGCGAGGAGGCCGGCAAGCCGCTCGCCTCCTCGCCGCGGGTGGCGAAGATCGCCTTCACCGGTGAGACGTCGACCGGCCGCCTGATCATGGAGTACGCCTCCGCCAACCTGAAGCCCGTGACGCTGGAGCTGGGCGGGAAGTCGCCGAACATCTTCTTCGACGACGTGTGGGCGGCGGACGACGACTTCCGCGACAAGGCGCTGGAGGGCTTCACGATGTTCGCCCTCAACCAGGGCGAGGTCTGCACCTGTCCCTCGCGGGCGCTCGTCCAGCGCGGCTGCTACGGCGAGTTCATGGAGGCGGCGGTCGCCCGCACGGAGGCGATCGTCGCGGGCCACCCGCTGGACCCGGCGACGATGATCGGCGCGCAGGCGTCGGCGGAGCAGCTGAAGAAGATCCTCTCCTACCTGGAGATCGGCCAGCAGGAGGGCGCGAAGATCCTGACGGGTGGTCAGCAGGTGGGCCACGGCGGGGACCTGGAGGGCGGCTACTACATCCAGCCGACCGTCTTCGAGGGCGACAACCGCATGCGGATCTTCCAGGAGGAGATCTTCGGCCCGGTCGTGGCGGTGACCTCCTTCACGGACTTCGACGACGCGATCCGGACGGCGAACGACACCCTGTACGGCCTGGGCGCCGGCGTCTGGACCCGCGACGCGAACACCGCCTACCGCGCCGGCCGCGCGATCCAGGCGGGCCGCGTCTGGACCAACTGCTACCACGCCTACCCGGCCCACGCCGCCTTCGGCGGCTACAAGCAGTCGGGCGTCGGCCGCGAGACCCACAAGATGATGCTGGACCACTACCAGCAGACGAAGAATCTTCTCGTGTCGTACTCGCCGAAGAAGCTCGGCTTCTTCTAGGGGCACAGGAAAGGGCGCCTGACCTGGGCTTTTACCCAGGCAGGCGCCCACCAGTCGCATCAGCCAGCGCGAGATGGATTATGCGGCGTAACTACCAGTTTCTCCCACCTCTATCCCAGTCCTGACCAGCTCTTCCGGTCTATTTCCGGTCCAAGTCCGGCCCGGCTGAGGGGGTGGCGCCCTGGCTGATACGGTCCCATTCCTCCATGGACTGCTCGATGAGGCGGTTCGCCTGGTCCCGAACGCCGTCCAGGAACTTGGCGTAGAAGCGGAAGAGGACCTCGATGCTCTGACCGGCTCTGCGAGCGCATTCGGCCGGGTCCACGCCGGAGTACAGCCAGAAGGAGATGCCGGCATGGCGGAGGTCATACGGTCGCTTGACAAGGCCTGAGGCAAGCTCCATTCGCGTCAAGGCCTGCTTCCTGGCCCGCGCCCACGTCAGGCCGTAGGCCGATGCCTCCACATAGTTCCCCTCCCGGTTCCGGAACAGGCGGCCGTCCGGCTCCACGCCAAACCTCTCTATGTGGGTGGCAAGTATGCGGACGAACTGGGGCGGGATCGAGACAGGACGCGTCGCGGTGGCTGCGCGTCGCTTGAGGGAGTGAACCTCGTACACACTGCCATCATCCGTCCAGTCCTTGCCGGCGGTGACGACACCCCCGGACAGATTCAGCATTCCCCATCCCGACTTGGGCAAGTGGCACTGCTCAACGCGGAGATGGATGACCTCTGCGGGCCGCATGGCCGCGTAGTACATGCAACCGAAGAAAGCCTCCAGGGGCGGACCACGTCCGGGCAGTGCAGCGACGGCGTCTAGGTTCTGTCGTCAAATGTCACGCCCGCATCAGGAGTGATGCGAGGGTGACGGCGGCTTCGTAGGTTCGTAGGACTGAGCAGTCTTGTCGTACCGGGTGGCGATGCCACGCCACTGCTTCAAGCGATTGAAGCAGCGTTCCACGACATTGCGGCGCTTGTAGACCTCACGGTCGAAGGCCGGCGGGCGGCCTCCGCGGCAGCCGTGCCGGGCCCGGTTGCGAGCCTGGTCGGCCCGTTCGGGAATCGTGTGCGGGATGCCCCGACGGCGGAGCCAGGTACGGATCGCTTTGGAGCTGTAGCCCTTGTCGCCCAGGACGTGATCGGGCCGGGCGCGGGGCCGTCCCGGTCCGGTCCGGGGCACCCGGATCGCTTCCACCACGGCGGTGAACCGGGTGCAGTCGTTGGTGTTGCCGCCCGTCACGACGAAGTCGAGCGGACGGCCGCGGCCGTCGCAGGCCAAATGGATCTTGCTGGTCAGCCCGCCTCTGGACCGACCGAGGGCCGGGTCACGGAGCCCCCTTTGGGGCCCGGCCGCATGCTGGTGGGCGCGGACGATCGTGGAGTCGACCGACACCAGCCACTCGATGTCGCCTGCTGCGTCCGCCTTCGCCTGTGCAGCCCGCAGCATCCGGTCGAACGTCCCGTCCGCCGCCCACCTGCGAAACCGCGTGTGCAGCGTGGCCCACGGGCCGTAACGCTCGGGCACGTCCCGCCAGGCCGTCCCGGTCCGGAACTTCCACACGATCCCGTTCAGGACTCGGCGGTCGTCCAGCCGCTTCCGCCCCCGCAACGACACGGGCAGCAACGGCCGGACGAACTCCCACTCGGCATCAGGCAGTTCATGACGACGTATCACGACCCCATGATCCACCAGCGATGATCATTTGAAGACACTGCCTAGCTGTATTGATCACGAGCGTTGTTAACGCTGGCTGGTCTTGATCATGGCGAAGACCTCCGGTGTGGTGGGGGTGTCTAGGCTCCACACCGCACACGGAGGTCTTCGTGTCCCACCGTAATGCCCGGCTGACCGTTCACGGCAGGCGGATCCTGGTCGAACGCGTCCTCGCGGGCCGTCCCATCGCGCATGTGGCCGCGGAGATGGGGATATCCCGGCCCACGGCCCACAAATGGGTCCGCCGCTGGCGGGCCGAGGGCGACGCGGGCCTTGCCGACCGTTCCAGCCACCCACACTCGACCCCGCACCGGACCTCCGCCGTGGTCGAGGACCAGGTCTGCCGGCTGCGGACCGACCGCAAACTCGGCCCGGCCCGGATCGGCCCGATCCTGGGCATGCCCGCCTCGACCGTGCACCAGATCCTTCGCCGGCACGGCCTGAACCGCCTGGCCTGGCTCGACCGGCCCATCGGCGAGCCGATCCGCCGCTACGAACGCGACCGGCCCGGCGAGCTGGTCCATGTCGACATCAAAAAACTCGGCAACATCCCCGACGGCGGCGGCTGGCGGACCGTCGGCAGGACGGCCGGCGACCGCAACCGCCAGGCCACCACGACCGAGCGCAAGAGCTGCACGCCGGTGATCGGCTACAGCTACATCCACTCCGCCGTCGACGACCACTCCCGCCTCGCCTACAGCGAGATCCTGCCCGACGAACGCCAGCACACCGCGATCGCCTTCTGGCAACGCGCGAACGCGTTCTTCACCGGCCACGGCATCACCGTCGAACGCGTCCTGACCGACAACGGCGCCTGCTACAAGTCCAAGCTCTTCACCCAGACCCTGACCGCGGCCGGCATCGCCCACAAGAAGATCAGGCCCTACCGGCCGCAGACCAACGGCAAGGTCGAACGCTTCAACCGCACCCTGCTCGACGAATGGGCCTACCTACGGCCCTACACCTCGAACACCGAGCGGACAGCCGCCCTGGCAGACTTCCTCCACACCTACAACCACCACCGCTGCCACACCGCACTCGACGGACACCCGCCCATCACCCGCGTCAACAACGCTGCAGGTCAATACAGTTAGGCCGTGCCAGAGGTGCCAGCGGTCGCCGACCTGCACGATCGTCGGGTCGGCGTCGGTGGTGGCCTGGGCGAAGGCGCCCGAGCCGTCGCGGCACACCACGCGGACGCCGGGATGCTTGCGCAGCCAGGCGGTCACGGTGGCCGCCTTCCGGTCGGGCAGCACGTCGACGCGCTGCCCGCTGTCGGCATCGATGATGATCGTTGCGTAGCGGTGCCCCTTGAGTAGGGCGAATTCGTCGATCCCGGCCACCACGGGCGGCGGCCGGTCCGGTAGCGCGATGCGCATCAGACAGTTCAGCACCGTCGCCCAGGACAGCGTCTGGTGCATCACCGCCAGCAGCCGGGCCCCGGCCGAACCCGCCAGCGCCACCGCGACCGCCTCGACGATCTGCCGCAGAGCCGGGGTCCGGCGCTGATAGCGCTCCGTCAGCCCGTTGACCTGCTCGACGAACGTCGTCCTTGGGCAGGCGGGGTTCTCGCAGTACAGCCGCCGTACCGACAGATCGATCACAACCGGCCGCCCACCGACCGCCTCGTCCGCGACATGCCGCACATACCGCGAGTGCGGCCAGTCCGACATTTGCCCGCACCCCGGGCAGGGCTGGGATACGTCATCCCTGGTGAACGCGGTGATTCTCAACATCACCGGGCCGGCATCCACACGCTCGATCCGTAACCCCACGAGCTGGGGCAGCAGTTCCTCAACAGTGACATCACACGTCAGCAGCCTGGCAGCAGCAGCCCCCTCCTCGTGGCAGATCACTGGAACGATCAACGCCTACGAAAATCTTGGAAGAGCCGTTCGATTGACAGACCCAGCAGAGCGGGTGAGCGTCCCCTCGGCGTCCATCCCCGCGCGGGCGGGGGCAGAGCCCGGTGGCGCCGTGTCGGGAGCGGCGAAGGTCTCGGGGACGGCTCGGAGCAGTTGCCCGGACGGCAGCGGGCGGTGACGGGAGAGTCGGCTTCGGCGGATGGTGTCGTTTCTGCGGAGGGTGAGGGGCCGACGGGTGTGGAACCTGCCGGGCAGACGCAGGAGGGCGTGGCCGGCACCTTGTCCGACGGGGTGCCGGGTGGGGCCGGCTCTGTTGCCCGGGAAACGGAGCCGGAGGTGCCGGGGCGGAAGGGCGGCGGGTGGAGAGGGCCGTATCCCTTCAGTTCGGCGGGCCGGATCCGGGCGGTCACGAGGGCCGGCAGGGCCGCGTCGGCGACGCTGGTCCGTCACCGGGACGCCTGGGAGTTCGTCGCGGCGCAGGTCGGCAGTCATCCGCACTTCCGGACATCGGCTCTGGAGGAGCGCGAGGACGGTCTGGTGGCCGCGGTGCTCTCGGGCCGGTCCCTGGTGGTCGTGCTGTTGTCTCTCTACCGGGTCACGGAGACCGGTCTCCGTGGAGAGGACGCCTATGAACCGGAGATCTATGCCGACCGGGCCATGGCCTCGCAGGTCTACGGCGCGGTGGCAGGAGTGCGCATCCGGACACTGCCGGTGGAGGGTGAGCCGATCGTGGTGACGACCGACAGCCGGATGCCGCACCACGATGAGTTCGCCTTGTTCCATGAGGACGGATGGGTGGGGGGCCTGGGCAGGCCGGATGGTTCTGCCTGCCTGGGCGTGGTCATGCGTTGACGTGGTGTTCCGGGGCTGCGGTGGCGTGGTTCTCGAGGAAGCTCCGGCTTCACCCCGCATCAGCGTGAGGTGGGGAAAGGCTCAGCCGCACGATACGACGGGCGGGCTGAAGTCAGCGGGCGCGACCGCGTGCGCATGCGGCAACAGGGCCTCCTGGAAAGCTCTTGGCTTCAACAACCACCGAGCTACCGAGAGGCCCTGCCTTCATGCGTACATCACTGGAAGATCACCCGACCAGGAGCCTGTTCGACCCACACGTTCCATGACCGGCTGAGACACGCTTCTAACTCTCCGTGCTCTTGGTGAGCACCAGAGACCACGACCCGTCCGGACGGCTGAACGCCACCTTCCCTCCACCGCGCGCGTAGAGCTGGACACCGGAGACCTCACCGATGCCACGCTCGGCGATGTCCAGGTAGACGAAGTCGTCGCTGAAGGAGCCGCCGTCGACGAAGTCCCAGTGGCCGTGCAAGTCTTCGGGGTCGGTGTTCGCGTCTGTCGACAGACCAGTGGCGGTGAACGTGCCGTCGGAATCGAGCCGGATCTCGCCGCCGGTCTCCTTGTCACGGTAGACGCCGGGCAGGTCTTCGGCGTCGACCTCAGCCGTGCAGCCTGCGGTGAGTACCGCGGCAGCGGCCAGGACGGCGGCGAACCAACGGCCGCTCCTCAGCTTGCCCATTACGGCCCCAGCGTCACATTGAACTCGATCACCATGGTCATGGTCGACCCTGGCCCGGAGTCGCCGCTGATCCAGTCGATCAAGCCATTGGCGGCCTTGCCGACGGTGTCCTTGTACCAGTCCTGGTACCCGATGACAGGTGGACGGGTCGCGGACTCGAAGCTCTGCGCGCTGTAAGCCGTGTACCGCCACACCACGCTGCCGTCCGCGTTCTTCCGGATGGGGGTCATCCGGATCTGCTGTGAGCCCAGGAACGCGTACGCGAAGTTTCCGGTGTACCCGGTCAGGAACCCGTCTGCCGGTTGCGTGGCCCCGATGTCCCTGAGCCACTTCAGGCCCTGGAAGCCACCGAGACTGTAGTCGTACATGTACGTGTGACCCAGCGTGTAGTCCCCGGACTGCACCCGACCAGCAAAGTAGTCGAGGGTCTTACTGGTCCAGGGGTGCTCGCGGTAGAGCTTGGTGAACCCGTCGTCCGGGCCGAAGCACTGGGATCGATCGCCGCCCCCCGTGAGCCAGCTCCACCCCAGCTCGAACGGGTTATTGCCGTTTCCGGACGGAATGGGCTTGCCGAACGGCGTCAGACAGCTCTCGGCTCCGACCGGAAGTTCGCCCTTGTCGTCGCCGACGGGAACGGTCGCATTGTCGATCGCCTTCTGGATCGCCTCGCGCACCGCGGCCTGGGCAACAAGAATGTAGGCCTGGGTTGCGGCCTGCGCGGCGGCGACAGCGTCCTTGCCGGCTTCGAGTGCCTGCTTGCGAGCTATCGTCGCCGAGATCGCGGCGTCCGTGGCGTAGCGCGCGGCGATCTCGGCGGACCGCACGGCTCGCGTCGCGGCCTTGCGTGCCACGCTGCTCGCCTTGACTGCCGCGGCGGCTGCGTTGCTCGCGGTCTGGGCGGAATTCGCCGCTTCGGCCGCGGACCTCTCTGCGGCATCGGCGTTGTCACGTGCTTCCTGTGCGGACTTCGTCGCGTCCTCGGCGTAACCCTTGGCGCGGTTGGCCCACTCGGTGGCCTCGGCGGCGGCGTTGCGGGCCTCGGCGGCCGCCTTGGAGGCATAGGCCGCGTCCTCCTGCGCATTCGCCGCGATCTTGGCAGCGCGTGCGATGGACGCACGGACAGCGCTGATGTGCGTGGCGCGATCGTGATCGATCCGCGCGATCTCGTACTGGGTGGTGGCGATGAACTGGCGGAGCATGAAGGTGTCGCCCTCGAGCGCGATCTGCGCCGCCGCCTTGGTGTAAGGGCCTCCGTTCGCGAGGAGTGCGGACGCCGCCACCCGGTCGTCCTCGCGTACGGCCGCCTCGCGGCCGACCCACAGGAAGGTGTGCAGGGCCTCGGCGGTCCCCGCGTCCAATGCGGCCGCTGCCTCGGTTCGCACCCTCGTGCCGCTGCTGGGGTCGGCCAGGATCCTGGCCACCTCGACCCGGTTGTCCTCAGCAGCCGCCTCGATCGCTCCGGTCTCCAGGAACGCCTTGATCTTGGCGTGGTCTTCGGTCTTCAGAGCCGCCGCGGCCGCCGTGGCCACGGCCTGCGTCGATGTCGCGGCCTGCGCCCCGACGTTCTCGACGTTGTCCTGCTGCAGCGCGAGGACGCGGTCGGTCGAGATCCAGTTGACGACGTCCTGGTCCGAACCGGCCAGCGCGTACTCCGCCGCCTGACGGGTCCAGGTCCCCGCGCCCTCCAGGAGGCGGACCGCCGCCTTGCGCCCGGCCGCCGCGGCCTGCTCGACGGTGCCGTTCTGCAGTGCGGATTCCGCAGCGCTGATGAGTGCCCGGAGCTCTTCGGAGAGGCGTGCTTCCTGGGTCCGCTCCCGGTTGAACCGCTCGAGCTCGTTCAACTCCGCCTGCGCCGCGAGCCGTGCCTGCTCGATCGCCTCGCTGGTCTCCTCGGCGAGACTGTCGGCCTCGGCCTGGCGGGCCGCCGCTTCGACGTCCCGCGCCTTGACGACCGCGGCGGCGGCGGCGTTCGCCGCCTCGACAGCGGCGTTGGCAGCCAGCGTGGACCGGTTGGCGTAGTCGACCGCCTCACCGGCGTGGGCGGCCGCTTCCTTGGCCGCGGCCGCGGCCTTCTCGGCGTGATCGGCGGCGCTGTTGGCCGCGTCACGCGCAGCGCGGGCAGCGGCGGCCGCCTGCGCGGCCAGGGTCCGCGCCCTGCCCGCCGCCTGGGTCGCCCGGGCCGCGGCGGCATCCGCTTCGGCGGCGGCCCGCTTCGCGGCGGCGGCCTCGGACTGGGCCGCTCCGGAGGCCACGGCCGCGTCGGCCGCCGCGCCGGCGGCTGCGGCCGCGTTGATCGCCGAGCTGCGGGCGGCGTCGCCCGCCCGCACCGCCGCGTCGGAAGCCAAGGCCGCCATTTCCGCCTTGGCGGCCACCGTGCGCACGAAGCTCACCAGCTTCAGAGCGACGTCCGCCGCCGCGCTGGCCGCGCCCGCCATCGCCCTGTCCTTGGAAGCGGCGATCGCCGCACGGTACGCATTCGCCGCAGCGCGTCCCGCCGAAGCCGCAGCCGCGGCAGCGGCATTGGCGGCAGCCACCGAACGCTGTGCGGCGGCCTGTGCCGTCCGTGAGGCGGACACCGCGGTCGACGCGGCCGCGGCCGCGCCCTTGGCCGCCTGCGCGGCCTTCCCCGCCGCCTTGGCCGAGCGTGCGACATCCTGCTCGGCGGCCAAGGCCTCGGCCTTGGCCTCCAACGCCGAGGCTTTCGCCTTCTCGGAAGCACTGACCGCCTGGTTGGACAGCTCGACAGCCTCGTCGGTCTTCAGACTGGCGCGGCGTCCTTCCTTCTCCACGACGTCGACCAACTGCTGGATCGTGGCCGCTTCCTCGTCGCGTGCCCGGGCGATGTACTGACCCGTCTCCAGGAACCACCGGATGGCCCTGGCCGACCCGTCGTTCATGGCCCGACCCGCGTACTCACGCACCTGTGGTGATCCTGAGGCGAGGATGGTCATCACCTGCACACGATCGTCCTCCTCCTGCGCGGTGAACCGCCCATCACTGAGGAAGGCGCGCAACGCGAAGGGGGAATCGGCCGCCAGCGCGGCGGATGCGTCACGCTTCACAGCCTTGGCACCGTGGGCCTGGACCGTACTCACGGCCACCCTGAGATCCTCGTCCACGGCAGTCTGGAAACCGCCCTGGAGGAGGGTCTCGACCGCCGCGTCCCCGCCGGACAGCGCCGCACCGATGGCGTTGCGCGTCGCCGAGCCCGCTGTGGCCAGGGACTCCGTGAGCGCGAACCTGTTGTCCTCGGCCCAGGCCACAGGTGCCTTCTGAACGAGGAAATCCGTTATGTCCGCGGCGGAGCCGACCAGCGCCGCGGCCGCCGCGGTGCGGACGGCCCGGCGGCCCGATCGGTACGCCCAGACCACCTTGCCGCGATCGGTATCCGGAAGCCCGGATCCCTCGGGCACCGCCGGCGTGCCACCCGAACCGCTCGCCGCGTACGCCGGGCGCGTCCCGAACACACCGCTGGACAGCACGCTGCCGGCCGCCACCCCGGTGAAAATGGCCAGCGCCTGACGCCTACTCAACCCCTGCCGTGATTGCTGTGACATCACGACTCCTTTCCACTCTCACTGTGTCTGTCCGACCCGTGCTCACCCCGATGGCGCGGCACGGTGCCGCCCTCCCGCCGCATTGCCCAGACGGATGCGCAAATAGCGCGCAGGCGCTGTCCGGGCGTCGAAGCAGCATGATCCCAACACCCATTCAGTTAAACGTCAATTGGATGGCAATGCGGGGTACAGTTCTACGGCTCGATCCGTGGCAATTGTTCCGTTTTCCCGGACAATCGACTCTGTTGCTCATGACGGATCGCAAAGCGCAACCCATCCAGCAAATTGGAAATTTCGAACCCAAACTTCTCTCGATGGAATTTCTATTCGCGCGTGTAACCCCACACATTCGCGAAGGTTGCACCTCTGGATCTTCACGATTCCTTCACGGCCGTCCCTACAACCTTCGTGAAGCCGGCCGTCTCAGCGGGCGAATTGGCCAACACTGCATGATCGCTTCCGGTTTGCCCTGCTGGACATGTGGAGGGATCGAGCTCTTGAATGAAGCGCCACAGAAAGCCGCTTCAGCTCGCCTGGGCGAATTTGCACACCTCGCCAGGTGGGCTCAAGCGGCCTGCGCGGAAATACTTGGCAGCCGTCATCCCGGCTGCCCCCAGGACTTGCTCGCATTTCCCTGAAACAGCGTGGAGGCGCCCGGTCGGGACGCGTCGCCATGCATAGAAGAAGGGGATGAGGCACCTGATTCACAAGAGGGAACTGCACATGAAACTCGTCACTCGCATCATTGCGACGGCATGTACCGCCGGCCTGGCGGCCGTGCTGTGGACGACTTCGTCGGCGGGTCGGCCGACGGAGAACACCGCCCCCGTGGCCGACGCGGCACCCGGCTATGCCGTGGAGGACTACAACTACCCGAACGCGGACAAGATCCTCGCCGAGAAGAACATCGTCCTGAAGCGGGGCGACGGGCACATCGTGCTGGCCGACTGCGCCGGCGAGACCGGACTGCTCGAGGTCTGGGCCCGCAGCAAGGACAAGATCTGCTTCAAGGTCACCGGGAACAGCGGCTGGCTGACGCTTGAGATCCCCTCCGTGTACGCCGTCAAGGGCAGCGTCGACCAGAGCGCCCAGGTCGACATGACGGTCGGTACGGAGGAAAAGTCCTTCGACGTCGCCAAGAACACCTGGACCGCGGTCGGCGAGAGTGCCGACCCCGAGGGCCGCGACCACATGCTCGTCGAGATCCGCACCTCCAAGTAGGAACGTCGGACCGCCTGTTCACCCCTTGGATCCCGCAGCAAGGAAACAACTCATGCAGCACTCCCGAGGTCTCCGCCTGGCCACGCTCGGCGCAGCCCTGATAGCGGCTCCGCTGGCGCTGTGCGCCCCACCCGCCTCCGCAGTCACCGGCACGCCCGTCGCCGACTCCGACACCACCTACGCCTACACGGCCCAGATCACCGTCGGCCCGCACGACCGCGGCTGCTCCGCCGTCCTCGTGGACGCCGAATGGCTGCTGACCGCGGCGAGTTGCTTCGCCGCAGACCCGGCCGCTTCGCTCGCCGTCCCGGCCGGAGCCCCGCAGAAGAGCACCACCGCGATCATCGGCCGCTCCGATCTGTCCGGCGCCCAGGGTGCCGAGCGGCGCGTGGTCGAACTCGTCCCGCGTACCGACCGCGATGTCGTCCTGGCCCGCCTCAACAGGCCGGTCGCAGGCGTCACTCCGGTGGCGCTCGCCACGTCCGCACCGGCAGCGGGTGAAGAGCTGAAGTTCGCCGGTTACGGCCGTAACAAGACCGAGTGGGCACCGCTCAAGCTGCACACCGCCGCCTACACCGTCGACTCGGCGGCCGCCACCTCCGCGACCGTCACCGGCAAGGACGGCGCGGCCGTCTGCATGGGCGACGCGGGAGGCCCAGTCGTACGCGCCGGCCAGCTGGTCGGAATCAACAGCAAGTCCTCGCAGGGAGGTTGCTACGGCATCGACCCCGCGCAGACCTCCACGGCCGGTGTCATCTCCCGTGTCGACGACCTCAAGTCCTGGATCGACGGCAAGGTCGCTGCCACCCGGATCGTGGACTTCAACGGTGATGGTCTCGAGGACATCGCGATCGCCGACCCGGGCGGCACGGTCGGCACCGACACCACCGCGGGTCTGGTGCGGATCGTGTACGGCGGGGGCAAGGGCGTCGCCGAGATCAACCAGGACCTCGACTGGGTGGCGGGGGGCGCCGAACAGAGCGACTGGTTCGGTGACTCCATGGACACCGTCGACTGGAACGAGGACGGCTACACCGACCTCGTCGTCGGCACCACCCTCGAGGACGTGGGCACCGCCGCCGACGCGGGCTTCTTCGACATCCTGTACGGCGCCCCGGGCGGTATGGGCACCGGCGCTCTGAAGAGCACCCACTTCGAGCAGGGTGCGGGTGACGGAGCGATCAAGGCCGCCACGCCCGAGGCGGGCGACCGGATGGGCGACAACATCGTGGCCGGCACCACCGCCGCGGGCGAGCCCTACATCGTGGTCTCGGCGCCCGGCGAGAAGGTGGGCACGATCGCCAAGGCCGGTGCGGCCTTCTACCTGCGCGGATCCGTCAACGTCGCGATCCACCAGGACAAGACCGACGTCCCCGGTTCGGCCGAGACGAACGACGGCTTCAGCACGTCTTTGGCCGCCGACTCCAACCACATCGCGATCGGCGCACCCAACGAGGTCATCGGTGGCGACGCCGCCGCAGGCAACCTCGCGGTGTTCAGCCACACCCTGCACGCCGACGGTCACCCCAAGCCGCTGTTCGGCCTCGACCAGGACCTCGACAACGTCTCCGGCGGCGCCGAGGCGAACGACGACTTCGCCTGGTCGCTCTCCCTGACCGACTACCGCCCCTCGGGCTCGTCCACCGCCAACGAGTCGATCCTCGCGATCGGTTCGCCCGGTGAGGCCATGTCCACGGACGGCGGCGCCACGCAGAAGGCCGACGCGGGCCGCGTCGTGGTCGGTCGCGTGACCACCGCGGGCACGTGGAGCGAGACGCGTCAGCTGTGGCAGGGCACCGCCGACGACGACGTCTCCGGCACCGCCGAAGCCGGCGACCGCATGGGCGAGAGCCTGACCGCCGTCAACACCGCGCCCCGTGCCGTGAGCACCGCCGCCACCATGCGCCTCGCCGTCGGCGCCCCCGGTGAGGCCCTCGGCACCACCGCCAACGCCGGCGCCGTCCACACCTTCTCCCTGGTCGCAGCGGCCGGCACCAACGACCGCTGGATCGAGGCCGGAGACGGCGACGGCATCCCCGGCACCCCGGGCGCCAACCAGTACCTGGGCCGCAACATCCACTACACCGGCACCAAGCTCTACGTCGGCATGCCCTACGGACCCGGCCTCGGCGCCCTGTACGCCCTGCCCATGTCCAACACCGTCACCGGTGGAACGGTCGCACCGGTGACCGCGTACAAGCCGGGCACCGGCGGCCTGCCCAACGTCGGCACCCGCTTCGGCGCGCAAGCCCGCTGATGTAGGCGTCCGCCGCCGGACAGCCGGCCGACAGGCGTCACACCGGCTGTCCGGCGGCCCCACGAGGACGTGGGCCGGCAACGGCACAACTGCCGACGGACGCAAGGTCGGTTCCCCTTTCACGGCCATCAGCGCGGGCATCGCGATCGACGAGCTCCGTCGATGTGGCCACCGACCGGGTGCCGACCCGTGAAACACAACGCGCGAGGCCCCCGAGCTGTTGATCGAGACGTCTGACGTCTCCATCACGTCGCTCGGGGGCCTCGTCGGTCATGCATCGAACCGCACTCGACCTGCCGCACGCAATCGCCGAATGGGTCACCATGCTGATCGCCACCCGCGAGGGCGACCGGCGCCGCAAGCTCCGTCCGTCCCAGCGCGCGATGGTGGCGCCGGTGTATCTGCGCGAGCACATCACTCCGGCGAAGGTCGCCGACGGGTTCGGGACCAGTGAGTCCACCGCGCATGCCTGCACCGGCGCGATTGTCGACCTGCTCGCCGCAGGTGCTCCGGGCCTGCGGAAGACGCTGCGCGACCACGGACCCGACACCATCCTGCTCGACGGCACTCCCGCCGAGTGCGACCGGGTCGGCGACGGCCGGGCCGATTGCTCCCACAAACACCGGCGCCACGGCATGAACGTACAACCGGTACGGTGCCGGCTCCGGGTTCAGCGGTTGAGGCGAGCAGCACGCCTGCTTGGCCTTGGCATGCCGGCGGGCTTGGAAGGGGCCATAGCGGTCGGAGGCCTTCTCCCACTCCTCGCGGGCCTCGGCGATGTCCTCGTGGCTGCGGCCCACGAAGTTCCACCACAACCCGGGCCGCTCCACGTCGGCCCCAGCATCTGCTGCTCCCTCACAGGACACCTAAGCAAACACCAAGATCCGGACCATTCCCGGACCATCTCGCTCGTCGAAAGCCTCAACGCCACCATCCCTGCAGGTCAGCGCCTCAGGGCTCCTGTACCACCAGCAGACGAAGAACCTGCTGGTGTCCTACTCGCCGAAGAAGCTCGGCTACTTCCAGGGGCACAAGAAAGGGCGCCTGACCTGGTCCTTTACCCAAGCGGGCGCCCCCGGCCGCGTCGAGCAGCACGAGAGGGGTCATGCGGTGCGACTCCCGGTTCCTTCCCACGCCCTCCCAGTCCCGACCAGCTTTTCCGGTCTCTTTCCGGTCCGAGTCCGGTTCGGCTGAGGGGTGGCACCCCGGCTGACACGGTCCCCTTCCTCCATGGACTGAGCCCTTTCCCACCTCACGGCGTGGCGTGGTGGAGGACGAGGACGGCCTGGACGATCGCTGTGATGCGGGTGGTGCTGCAGCGGAGCTTCCGCAGGAGGCGCCACCCTCCGAGGGTGGCCATGGGCTGCTCGCCGAGACAGCGGATCTCGGCGCGGGTGGTGTGGTGGCGGCGCTTCCACCGCTTGAGGCGCCGGCCCCGCACCGGCACGCGGGCGGGATTGCCGGCGACTTGGTACGCCTTGTCCGCCCGGCATCCGAGGCCTGCTTCGGCGAGGACTTCGACGATCCCCTGGTGTCGCGCGGCGGTCAGGTCGTGAGGCGAGCCGGGCAGAGCCGGCGAGACCCGGAGCAGCCGTCCGAACGGATCGGTGAGGACCTGCGCGTTCATGCCGTGGCGCTTGTGCGTCCCGAAGCGATAGGGGGTGTCGGCGGCGAGGCGGTCGATCGGCAGCAGGGTGCCGTCGAAGAGGGCGAACGCCTTCTCCCGGATCGTCCGCATCGCAGGTGAGCCAGGGCGAGCAGGGCCTGGCGCGACGCGGAAGCCGCCGCCAACGCGTACCGAACTCCTGCCGCCCGGCCTTCAGTCGCCCGGTCAGGAACCGCGGAGTGCGGCGGGACAGATCGATCGCCGAGGGGCGGACAAGCCCCCGAAGCTCCCGGCAGACACGGGTGATCCTGGCCGAGACCCCGTCCACCAGGAGCTTCGCCGTTGCGCGGGCCCGTCCGACTCGCGGTCATCGCCGCCGACTCGGAAAGAGCGCGTTCAGCGAGCCGCTCGCAATGCCGCCATCGGCGAAGGCGATCCACGACCGGGGCGAAACTGCCTGGCCGAAGCCCTGCGTCGCCCTTCACCCTCCGCCCGTGCGCAGCGTCTTCCTGTTCCCCGCTGGAGAGTCGACCGCGACAGCCGCACGGCTCGACCGGCTGATGCCCGGCAGGGGCGGGTACTGGTCGGACGGGAAACTCTTCATCGACCTCATGGACGAGCAGGACGATCACCTGTTCCCCGGCTGGACTCCCGAGGACGTACGCCTGCTGGACTCCGCGCTCGGCCATCGCCCGGGCTGGGCCCTGCTGGTCAGCGTCTCCAGCCACATGGACGGTACTGCCGAGATCCGCGCCCTCGTGTCACACGTCCTCGAAGCCGGCGGCGTCGCCATCGACGACCACTCCGACCCCTGCTGGACGCTCGAAGAGATCGGCACCGGGTGCAGGGTCGACGGTCTGGGCTTCTTCGGCTTCCGAACCCACGCCGCACGGCACGGCCACCGGCCCGGAACTGTCGCCCGCGCAAGTTCGGGGAGGCAGGTCCAGTGCTCTGACCGGGAAGGCTCACCGGGTTGAGCGGGATCAGCCCGGCTGTGGGGGAAGAGGAGGGCAGGCGTGACGCGGAGACCGTCGGTGGATGAGGCCGTGGGACTGCTGGAGGGTGAACCGGGTCCCCGAGCCTTTGCCGACCCGGTCCCGGAAGGCGTCTGGTTCGCCTTCCTCCGTTTCGGCCGTCAGCTGTTCCACGTCCCGGACGCACCCGATGCCGACGGCCTTCTGTTCCCGTACGGGACCTCCGCGTTCGACGGTCCCGCGACGTTCACGCCGGGCCTCACCCGACAGTTCGAGGTCTCCGGCAGCGACGGTGATCACGACCACTGGGTGCAGGTCCACTGCGAGCTCCGACACGGACCCACCCCTGCCCTGGACGCCCCGGGAAGCTTCCCCTCGTGGTTCTTCCACGATGCCGGAGCAGACCTCGAAGAATGGGCCCGAGCGCTGACCGGACAGGCGGTGTGGACCACAATCCGCGAACTCGAGCCGACCGGGATCAGGGTGTCCCCAGAGCGGGTGTAGCCGCTCAGGCCGCCATCGTGGTGGGACGCCCTCGTGAGCGGCCGGGGCCGCGCCGTACCCCTCGGTGCCCGCCGCCCCGGTGCGGAGGACCGGGGCGCAGGCGCGGGGGGCCGGGGCGCGGGCGCGGAGGGCCGGGGCGCGGGCGCGGGGGCCGCTCGGACGGCTCTAGGGTGATCGGCATGTCTGCCTCTCTCAGTCCTGCGAGAAGCCGTGCCGCACTGCGCGCCTCGGCCCGCATATCGGCGGAGCTGCTGCTGGTCCTCTTGGGCACCGCCGTGATGATCTGGCTGCTCGGCCGGATGTGGTCGATCGTGTGGCCGCTCGTCATCGGCCTGCTGATCACTACGCTGACCTGGCCCTTCGCCCGCTTCCTGCGACGCCGCGGCTGGCCGCCGGCGCTCGCCGCCTCGGTGGTCACCGTCCTCTTCCTCGCCGTCACCG
Source organism: Streptomyces sp. NPDC058758 (assembly GCF_042746075.1). Lineage (NCBI taxonomy): Bacteria > Bacillati > Actinomycetota > Actinomycetes > Kitasatosporales > Streptomycetaceae > Streptomyces > Streptomyces sp. NPDC058758. The sequence goes on from NZ_JBHYPS010000010.1 coordinate 89,985, forward strand.
CCGGGGCCGTCGCGCTCATCGCCGTACCGGTCGCCTCGCAGTCCGGCGAGTTGACCGACGGAGTCGTCGAGGGCATCCAGCGCCTGCGCGCATGGGCCGCGGGGCCGCCGCTGAACATCGGCGACGACCAGATCACCGGCGCCCTGGACACCGCGACCGACCGCCTCCAGAACAGCGTCGGCTCCATGCTGACGACGCTCGCCACCGGCGTCGGCACGGTCGTCGACGGCGTCGTCACGGCCGTGCTCGCGCTCTTCCTGATGTTCTTCTTCCTCAAGGACGGGCCGCGCTTCCTGCCCTGGCTCGCCCGTCAGCTCCCCGGCCGCCTCGCCACCGACGCCACCACGATCGCCGAACGCGGCTGGGACACCCTCGGAGCCTTCGTCCGCTCCCAGGCGGCGGTCGGTCTCCTCGACGCCGTCCTCATCGGCATCGGCCTGTGGGTCCTGGGCGTCCCCCTCGTCCTGCCGCTCGCCGTGCTCACCTTCGTCAGCGCCTTCGTGCCGATCGTCGGCGCGCTGTTCGCCGGGTTCGTCGCCGTGCTCATCGCCCTGGTCTCCAACGGCCTGACCGACGCCCTGCTCGTGCTCGCCGTCATCGTGGTGGTGCAGCAGCTGGAGGGAAACGTCTTCCAGCCCATCATCCAGAGCCGCGGGCTCGGTCTGCACGCCGCCGTCGTCCTGCTCGCCGTCACCCTCGGCGGCAGCCTGGCCGGCATCGTCGGCAGCCTCCTCGCCGTGCCCGTCGCCGCGCTCATCGCGGTGGTGTGGGGGTACGTGCGCGAGCAGTTGTCCGAACCGCCGCGCCACGACCCCGACGGGGGTACGGAGCCGGGCCCCGGCGGCGGCCCCGAGGCCGTCGCCCCGGCTGCGACCCCGGCGTCCTGAGCGGGCCGACGCCCGACGCGTACCGCGTGCCGAGCGGTACGGGTGCGCGGCGGGCGCCCTCCGCTCCCCCGGGCGTCGCCCGGATGCCGCCGATGCCCCCCGTCACCGCCAGGGGGACGGGGGCGGGCGGGGCGCTGGTCGCGGGACGGTGCCGCGGTGGGAAGGTCGCCGCCCTGCCGGCCTTCGGAGGGTCCCCCCCGGCCGGGAGGAGGCGGGCCCTCTCTCGCCGCGGGCCCTGCCGCCGTGGGCCCTGCCGCCGGGCGGGAGGCCCTGCTGGTGCGCGAGTGCCGTCGTCCTCTCCGTGTGCCCGTGAGACCTGTCGGCTGTCCGTGGACATGCGGCGGCCCGCGCGCCCCGTGGGAGGGGCGGGCGGGCCGGCTGCTCGCTCATCGAGGTGCCTCGAACCCGAAGGAGGACCCTCAGGGGTTCCGGCGGTCCCGGAGGGAGTCCTTGACGCCCTTGGCCTGCTCCTCCGCCTTGCCCGCGGCCTCTCGCGCCTTGCCCTTGGCCTGATCGGTCTTGCCCTCGGCCCGCATCCGCTCGTTGCCGGTCGCCTTGCCGACGGCCTCCTTGGCCTTGCCCTTGGCCTGCTCCATCTTGCCCTTGGCCTTGTCCGCCATGGGTCGACTCCTTTCCGGGATGAACATTCACCCACAAATTAGGGCAGATGTGGAGTTTCCGCTCATCGAGCCGAGGAGGCGGGGCCGGGGACGGGGAGCAGGTGTGCATGCAGACTTTTCTTCCGTACGAGAGTTTCTCCGCCTCCGCCGCCGTGCTGGACCCGAAGCGCCTGGGGAAACAGCGCGTCGAGGCGCTGCAGGTGTTCCGGGGGCTGACCGTGCCGACGTACGGGTGGCGGCGGCACCCGGCGGTGCGGATGTGGGCCGGGTACGAGGAGGCGCTGGTGCGGTACGGGCTGGACGTCTGCGCCGTGTGGACCGGGCAGGGGCGGGCCGACACCTGCGCGGTGACCCTGCTGGACGACTACCGTGCCTGGCGACCCTCGGGCACGGTGCGCGAGCAGGCGGAGCTCGCACGGGCGGGTGAGCTGCCGCCGTGGCTGGGGAACCCGGCGTTCCACCGCAGTCACCGTTCGGCGCTGGTGCGCAAGGACCCGGCGCACTACCGGGGCCGTTTCCCCGACGTGCCGGACGACCTCCCGTACGTGTGGCCCTCGTCCGACCGGAAGGGGTGAAGGGCGGGGCTCGTAGACTGGGGCAAGGACATCGGAATCGGAATCGGCGGCGGAGCGGGCATGGGGCGGCCTCAGGAGACGGACGGGGAGGCCGAAGGGCTGTTCGGGGTGGCGGAGCTCGTCGCCGCGTCCGCGCCGGCCGGGGCGCGCGAGGACCGGGCGTTCCGGGACGGGCCCGAGGCGGCTCGACTGCTGCGGGTGGCGGAGATCCACGCGGAACCGGGCGCCGCGGCGTCCTGGCGGGGGCGGCAGATCATCGCGCGGTTCCCCGGCGCCCGGCTCGTCGAGACCGCCTCGCACTGGCGCATCCCGCACCTGCACGGCAACGAGGGGAACGTCGAGCACTGGGTGCGGGTGAAGCGGGAGACGCTCGTCCTCGGCGAGCGCTCCTCCCTCACCGTCCGCCCCAACGGCCGCTCCGCCGACTGGATCGCCCCCGGGCTGTCCAACGGCTGCGCCATGGCCTGCGCGTACTGCTACGTACCGCGCCGCAAGGGCTTCGCCAACCCCATCACCGTCTTCACCAACGTCGAACGGGTCCTGGCCGCGATCGGCCGGCACATCGCCGCGACCGGACCGAAGAAGGAACCCAACCAGTGCGACGAGCGGGCGTGGGTGTACGACGTCGGCGAGAACGGAGACTGCGCGGTCGACGACCTGATCAGCGACAACACCGCCGACCTCGTCCACGCCTTCCGCCGCTGGCCCACCGCCAAGGCCTCCTTCGCGACCAAGTTCGTCAACCCCGACCTGCTGCGGCTCGACCCCCGCGGGCGCACCCGGATCCGCTTCTCCCTCATGCCGCCGGACGACTCCCGGCTCCTCGACATCCGCACCAGCCCCGTCCCCGCCCGCCTGGAGGCCGCCGGCGACTTCCTGGACGCGGGGTACGAAGTGCACTTCAACCTGTCGCCGGTGGTCGTCCGGCCCGGGTGGCGGGACGCCTGGGACGAGCTGCTGCGGATGATGGACGACATGCTCCCGCGGCGGGTGAAGGAACAGGCCGCGGCGGAGATCATCATGCTCACCCACAACGAGGACCTGCACGGGGTCAACCTCGGCTGGCACCCGCGCGCCGAGGACGTCCTGTGGCAACCGGACCTCCAACAGCCCAAGAGGTCGCAGAACGGCGCGCTGAACGTCCGCTATCGCACCCCGGTCAAACACGAGGCCGTCGAGGCGCTGACCGGCATGATCGCGGAACGGACGCCGTGGCTGCGGGTGCGCTACGCCTTCTGACGGGCTCGTGCACCTTCGCCACGGGGCCACCCACGCCGTGCTGGCCTGCTGGTTCGCAGTCGACCGCTCCACCATCACCCGACCCGTCGGCGAGATACGGCCCCTGCTCGCCGGTGTTCGCCGCGGTGACGGAGCAGGGCGGCTCCGACCCGGGCTTCTTCCACAAGGTCCTGCGCGAGCACCACAAGAAGGTCCATCCGCGTCGCAGTGTGAGGGGCGGCCCGGCCGCGATGACGCCTCGGTGCGTCAATTCACGCACGTCGGCCTCGGCCCTGGCCGGGATCGGCAGGGGTCGGGTCCACGTGGCGATGCGGGACGGCCGTGGGCACGGCAACCCGGTCGACGCGTGCGACCTGGAGGAGGGCGACCCGCCGGAGCCGGACGATCCGACGACGGTCCCGACCGTCGTCGCGGATGCGGCGCAGGAGACCGTCACCGAGTCGCTCCGGCAGGCGTGGCCGGTCTGCGGGGAACACGGGACCGGAGTGCGTCCCCGTCCCGCAGGGACCGCCGGTGGCTGGTAGGCGGGCGAAACGGCCGCGGTCGGCCCGCCGGTGTGGCGGAGCCGGGGGCGGCCGCGACGGCGAGTACCACGACGCCTCCCCTGCGGGCGAGTTGGCCACCGCTCCGCGGGGAAAGCCGCGCACCGCGGCGCGGCGAGCCGGAACGGGGCGGTGCCCCATGCCGCCGGCCACACCACTGCGCGCCGCCACCGAGAACCACCGTTCTCCGCGACCGGCGAGGCACGTGGTCCGGTGGGGCGGGTCCGGCGGACGCCGAGTTCGTCGAGCGCGCAGACGCGCTGGTCGGAAGGGCGCCTTCCGCCTACCCCGCCTATGGCTGCCGCCGAGCGGTGGCCCACCCGTGGTTCGACCCCTGGGAGCTCACAGCGCCCGTCGGCGGCGGTCTACCGGGCCGTCAGAAGCCCCGCCTCATCGGCCGGATATGGTCGATGCCTTCTTGCGGACCGGTCCTACGCTGGAGGCATGGCCACCGATCCCGCGCTGAGACAGGGCCCCGACTCGACGGAACTGGTCCTGCGCGCCGGCCCGACCGGGCCGGTGTGGAACGCGCTGACCTCGGCGGGGCCGGCGCTGCTCGTTCCCCTCGCCTTGGGCGTGCCGACCCTGGTCGTCGCCTTCTGGATGGCGCTGGCCGGGGCACGGGCGTCGACCGTGTTCGTCGTGGTGGGGGTCATCGTCGGGCTGGAGTACCTGATCGGCTGGCCGGTGCTGGCCTCGTCCCGGGCCCGGGACATCCTGCGGGTGGAGTTCACGCCGGCCGGGGTGCCCGCGTCCCTGCGGTTGGTCCGGGCCGCCGGGCCGGACGCCTGGCTGCCCGTCGAGGCCCTGCGCCAGGTGCGGCTGACGCACAAGGTGGTGGAGCCGTACGAGGGGGACCACAAGCCGGCCGTCTCCACCCTCACGCTGGAACTCGCCCTCCAGGGCACCCGGGAGCACCTCACGCTCCCGTTCGGCGGCGACCCTCAGCGGCTCACCGCCGCGCTGAAGGCTCTGCTCGACCCGGCGGGGGTCATGGTGGTGCTGCGCACCGAGCGCAGCACGCGCGATCGACCTCAGCCCAACTCAGGCTGGACTTCCGGCGGTTCGGCCTCGGTCGGCTCGGGCGGCGGCTGATCCCGGACTGCCCGTGCCCCTCCCCGGCCCCGGCCGGGAGCGCCCGTCGGCGCGTGGGGGCGGTGGCGCGGGGCAGCCTGCCGCGACCCGGGCGCGCTACGGCGCCGGGCCGAGGGCGCGTCCGACGATTTTCTCGGCCGGGACGGCGCCGGGGCCGCTGAGGTGAACGGGGGCGGAGGTTGTGATGCTCCGGCCGTCGATCAGGCAGGCGCCGGGTTCACCGGTGCGGTCTTCGGGTTGGCGGACCTTCCGGCTCAGGAGGCCGGCGACCCGGTCGAAGATCCCGTCGGCTTCCCAGCGCGCGAAGCGGCCGCAGACGGTCTGGTGGGGTGGGAAGCCGCGGGCACGGGGGCACGCTCGCGCAGATCGCCGCGTGCGGCCGGGTAGGCGACAGGGAGTCCGACACAGCGCTCGGACACGAGGACGCGGGCGGACGGAAGTGACACGGATACGAGCGGACGGACGTTCCACAGACGGCGCGGATGCGTCGATCGCCGCCGGGAACCGCGTCCCGGCTCCCGACTCCCGGCTCCCTGCCTCGCGCCCGTGCCGTCGCCCGGCCGGTGCGCTTCACGTCGTCGTGCCGGGCACTCTCGTCCCCGGGGGTCCGTCCGGCACAGCCGCCCGAGCGGCGCTCCGGCCGATCCGGGCAAGGGGCGGGAAGTTCACGTCCACTATGTGGAAAGGTGCTGGAGCTGGTTCCCGCCGGTGCTAGCGTGCAGCTCATGCAGCACACCGACGCCCTCGCCATGATGCGAATGATGCCCCCGCCCCCGGAGGCGCTTCGCTAGCGAAGCCGTGTGCGCGCAGGACGCGACGGACCCTCCGGAGACGGAGGGTCCGTTTTTTGTCGTCCCGGCCCGCCACCGAGCCCGTCGACACCTGCACCTCGAACCCCACCCACCCCGTGTCCTCCCTCGACAGAAGGACGAAGCACCGCCATGCCCCTTCCCCCCGTCGTCTCCCTCACCGACTGCGCCGACCCCAACGCGCTCGCCCGCCAGTCCACCCGGATCGCCGCCCTGTTCGGCTCCACGCCGACCGTCCTGCCGCTCGACGGACCGGACCCGGAGGGCGCCGCCGCCCTGACCCTGCTCGACCTGCTCCGCTCCACGGACCTGATCGGCGGCCCGAGCCGGCCGGTCGTGGTGCTCGTCAACATCGCCCCGAGGGACGGGCACTGGCCCAACGGGGTGCCCTTCTGCTCCTTCCGCCACGGGAACCACCTGGTCGTCAGCACGCTGAACCAACGGGTCCTGGCCCCGCTGGCCACCTACCTGGGGCTGGAGGAGGTTCAGGTCACCGACGTCCGCGAGGTGCTGGAGGCCGCCGCCGCCGACTGGGCCGAGCTGACGCCGGCCGAGATCGAGGAGATGGTGCGGACCCAGTTCCGGAGCCTGTGGTACGCACCCCTGCTGGCCCGCTGGCTGGTGGACGGCCACCCCGTCCCCGCGCGGCCGACAGCGGTGCGCCCGTCCGCCGCCGAAGACGTGCGGATCGCCGTCGTCGACAACTTCGGCAACTGCAAGCTGGACCGCCCGGCCGCCGAACTGCCCGGTTACGACACCGCCGAAAGCCTTCTCGTGCGCAACCGGCTCGACGGCCGCGACGTCCGGGTGCGCTGTTACGACCGGCTTCCCGACGTCCCGCTCGGCGAGCCCGGAATCACCGTCGGGAGTTCCGGGGTCGGATTCGCCGAACTGGTGGTCCGCGGCGGTTCCGCGGCGGAGGAGTTCGGGCTGCGCCAAGGCGACCGCGTATTCCATCTCACCAGCTGACATGTTATCAACGCGTTACCCCGGTAACCGCCTTCCCGATTGACGGCGGCCTCCGTGGACCGGAATGCTGAAAAGCATGTCCGGAACTCTCCTGCTGGTAAGCCGCCGCCACGTGGACAACGTGCGCTGTGCAGGCGATCTGTGTCGCTGAGCGCACAGCACCGGCCCTCTCTTCCACACCTTTCCCGGACCTCTCGAAGGACCCCTGATGTCCCGTACCCGCATGACCCTGGCGGCCTTCGCCGCCGCCCTCGTCGCACTCGCGGCGGCCGGCTGCGCGCCGCAGCCGCAAAGCGCCCCGGAAGCGGCCGGATCCAAGGACGCCTCCCGGTGCACGACCGACGACCCGAGCCTCCACAAGCGCGGCCAACTCACCGTCGCCACCGACTCCCCCGCCTATGAACCCTGGTTCGACAGCAACACCCCGTCGAACGGCAAGGGGTTCGAAAGTGCCGTGGCCTATGCTGTGGCCGAAAAGCTGGGCTTCGAACGCGACCAGGTGAAATGGGTCGTCGAGCCTTTCGCCCATTCGTACGCCCCCGGCCCCAAGTCTTTCGACTTCGACATCAATCAGATCTCCATCACGCCGCAGCGCGCGAAAGCCGTGGATTTCTCCACCAGTTACTACACGGCCAATCAGGCCATCCTGGCACTCGACGGGTCCGCGTTCGCGAAGGCCGACTCCCTCGGCGCCTTCAAGGACGCCAGGATCGGCGTGCAGGTCGCCACGACCAGCTACCAGGCCGTGCTGGACCAGATCAAGCCCTCGAAGCAGCCGAGCGTCTTCAGCACCACCAAGGACGAGGTGACCGCGCTGCGGAACGGCCAGATCGACGCGATCGTCACCGACCTGCCCACGGTCTTCTACCTGGCCGGGGCGGAGCTGGAGAACGGTGCGATCGTCGGACAGTTCGGCTACGCGGGCGGCACCCCCGAGAAGTTCGGTCTGCTGCTGCCGAAGAACAGTGGGTACACCTCCTGCGTCAACCGGGCCCTCGACGCGCTCAGGGCCGACGGCACGCTCGCCGGGCTCACCACGCAATGGCTTTCCGCCTCCGCGAACGTCCCCGAGCTGAAGCGATAACGGGCCGGCTGTGGACATCGGCAAGACGGCCGTACCGGAACGGTCGGCCACCTCTCCGGACGCGCTCGACACCGGCTACCGACCCAGCGACCACGAACGGGAACGACAGCGGTACCGGCGCTCCCGCAAGCGCCGCCACACCTGGGTCTCCACCCTCTGCACCCTCCTCGGCGTGGTGGTGGTGGGCGCGGCCGCCATGGCCTCCCCAGGGTGGGAACGCGTCGACAGCCTGTTCTTCGACGGCGCAGAGCTCCGCTCCGCCTTCCCCGATCTCCTCCGGGGTTTCTGGCTCAACATCCAGATGTTCCTCGTCGCCGAGGTGCTGATCCTCGTCCTGGGACTGCTGATCGCCCTGGTGCGGGTGACCCGCGCACCGGGCCTCCAGCCGCTGCGGCTCGCCGCCACGGTCTACGTGGACGTCTTCCGCGGCGTACCGACCCTGCTGCTGGTCTTCCTCGTCGGCTTCGGACTGCCGGCGCTGCAACTGCAGGGCACCCCTTCCGAACCCTGGATCCTGGGCGTGATCGCCCTCACCCTCTCCTACACCGCGTACGTCGCCGAGGTGTTCCGGGCAGGACTGAACTCGGTCCACCCGGCCCAGCGGAACGCCGCCCGGGCCCTGGGCCTCAACGAGCGGCAGACCGTGCGGCACGTCGTCCTGCCCCAGGCCGTGCGCAACGTGCTGCCGCCCCTTCTCAACGACTTCATCGCCCTGCAGAAGGACACGGCGCTGGTCGCCGTCCTCGGTCCGCTCGAGGCGCTGAGGGCCGCGCAGATCAAGGCGGACTACGACTTCAACTACACCCCGTACCTGGGAGCGGCCCTCTTGTTCATCGCGGTCACCATCCCGCTGACCCGCTTCGCCGACCGGCTCCAGCGGAAGGCGACCCTGCGCACCTGGGCGGAGGCCGCCCGATGAGCGAGCCGCTGCTGCGCATCCGCGGTCTCCGCAAGCAGTACGGGGAGCGGCCGGTGCTGCGCTCGATCGACCTGGACGTCGCCGAGCACCAGGTCGTCTGCCTGATCGGCGGCTCGGGTTCGGGCAAGTCGACCCTGCTTCGCTGTGTGGACCTGCTGGAGGTCGTCGACGACGGCACCGTCCACCTGGGCGGGACCGAACTGACCGACCCCCGGCTCGACCCCGACGTCGCCCGTCGCCGGATCGGCATCGTCTTCCAGGCGTACAACCTCTTCCCGCACCTGAGCGTGCTGGACAACATCACGCTCGCGCCCCGCCGGGTCCACGGCGTCCCGCGCAGGAAGGCCGAGGCCTCGGCCCTCGAGCTGCTCGACCGACTGGGGCTCGCGGACAAGGCGCACGAGCACCCCGACCGGCTCTCCGGAGGACAGCAGCAACGGGCGGCGATCGCCCGCGCCCTGGCCACCGAGCCGGAGCTGCTGCTCTTCGACGAGATCACCTCGGCCCTCGACCCCGAACTGGTCGGCGAGGTCCTGGACGTCGTCGCCGACCTGAAGCGGCGTGGCCTGACCATCCTGATGGCCACCCACGAGATGGACTTCGCCCGGCGGGTCGCGGACCGGGTCTGCTTCCTGGAAGGCGGCGTGATCGTGGAGCAGGGCACCGCGGAGCAGGTGCTCACCGCCCCGCGCGAGCAGGCCACGCGGCGCTTCCTCGCCCGCGCGCTCGACCGTTCCTAGCGCCGATTCCCGCTCGGCGACGCGCAGGACGCCGACGCCGAGCGGGAAGGCGACCACGAGGACGTGGGCGCCACGGTCGAGGGCCGCTCAGGCGAAAGGGTGGCTCAACGGGGTGGTCGCGTGCGGCTCCACGGTCGTCCGCGCTCGGCGGCACCCCGTCCGCGCCCCCCGGAAGAGGCCCCGGCCGACGGGCCGAGACGAGCCGCGAGATAGGGGGCGGTGGCGCTGCGCCGGGCTTTCGCCACCTTGGCCGGCGGGCCGGCCGCGACCACCCGCCCGCCGGCGTCACCGCCGCCCGGACCGAGGTCGATGATCCAGTCGGCGGTGGCGATGGTGTCCAGGTCGTGCTCGACGAGGACGACCGTGTTGCCGGCGTCGACGAGTCCGTGCAGCTGGCTCAGCAGGAGCGCGATGTCCGAGGGGTGCAGCCCCGCCGTCGGCTCGTCCAGCAGGTAGAGCGCGTGCCCGCGGCGGGCCCGCTGCAGTTCGGTGGCCAGTTTGACGCGTTGCGCCTCGCCGCCGCTGAGTTCCGTAGCGGGCCGGCCCAGCCTCAGGTACCCCAGCCCCACCTCGCGCAGCGTCTCCAGACTGCGGGCGGCGGCGGGGAGGGCGGACAGGAAGTCGGCGGCCTCGTCGACGGACAGCGCCAGGACGTCCGCGATGTTCTTGCCGCGGTAGGTGACTTCCAGCGTTTCGGTGTCGTACCGGGTGCCCTCGCAGGTCGGGCACGGCGCGTAGGTGCCGGGCAGGAACAGCAGTTCCACCGCGACGAACCCTTCGCCCTGGCAGGTCTCGCACCGCCCCTCGGGCACGTTGAAGGAGAACCGCCCGGCCGAGTAGCCGCGCGCCCTGGCCTCGTCCGTCGCCGCGTACAGCTTGCGCACCGCGTCGAACATTCCGGTGTACGTGGCCAGGTTGGATCGGGGGGTCCGGCCGATGGGCCGTTGGTCGACCAGGACCACCCGGTCGAACGACTCGACCCCCGACGCGTCCCGCACGTCGACCTCCAGCTCCGCCTCGTCGGGTTCCTCGGGTGCGAGTCCGAGGTGGTCGCGGACGACCTGGGCGAGCACCTGCGTCACCAGCGTCGACTTCCCGGAACCGGACACGCCCGTCACCGCCGTCAGCACACGGAGCGGTACGTCGACGGACACGTCGCGCAGATTGTGCCGGGAGACGCCGCGCAGGTGCAGCCAGCCGTGCGGTGCGCGCGGGCGGTGGTCGAGCGGCTGGGCGCGCCCGAAAAGACAGCGGCTCGTGGCGGACTCCCCGACCCGTTCAAGACCGGCGACCGGGCCGCTGTACAGCACGCGTCCGCCGCCCTCGCCGGCGCCGGGGCCGATGTCGACCACCCAGTCCGCCCGTCGCACCACGTCCATGTCGTGTTCCACGACGAACAGCGAGTTGCCGGCCGCCTTGAGCCGGTCCAGCACCTCCAGCAGCGGTTCCGCGTCGGCCGGGTGCAGGCCCGCGGAGGGTTCGTCGAGGACGTAGACGACGCCGAACAGTCCCGAGCGCAGCTGGGTGGCGATCCGCAGGCGCTGCGCCTCGCCCGGCGACAGGGTCGTCGAGCGGCGGCCGAGGCCGAGATATCCCAGGCCAAGGTCGAGCAGTACCTCGATGCGTGCGACGAGGTCGCCGCAGATCCGGACCGCGGCCTCGGTCGTCTCCCCCGACCGGGCGGTCGACGTGGTGGCGTCGGCCTCGGACCGCCCCGCGACGGGCCGCAGCAGCGCCGCGACCTCGGTGAGCGGCATCGCGTTGATCTCGGCGATGGAGCGTCCGGCGAAGGTCACGGCGAGCGCCTCGGGCCGCAGTCCGCTGCCGTGGCACGTGGGGCAGGGCACGCTCCTGACGAACCGGAGCGCCCGTTCGCGCGTCTTCTCGCTCTTGGAGTCGGCGAGGACGTGCATGACGTGCTTGCGGGCGCTCCAGAACTTTCCCCGGTAGCCGTGGTCGACCCGGCCCTCCTCCGGTTCGATGTACACGAGGGGCTGCTCGTCCGTGTACAGCAGCCAGTCGCGGTCCTTCTTCCTGAGCCTGCGCCACGGCCGGTCGATGTCGATCCCCAGGCCGTTCACGACACTGCGCAGGTTGGCGCCCTGCCAGGCGCCCGGCCAGGCGGCGATCGCCCCCTCCCGGATGCTCAGCGAGGGGTCAGGGACGAGCAGGTCCTCGACGACGTCGTGCACGACGCCCAGTCCGTGGCACTCCGGGCAGGCGCCGGCCGCGGTGTTCGGGGAGAACGATTCGGCTTCCAGCCGTGCGGCCCCGGGCGGATAGGTGCCGGCGCGGGAGTACAGCATGCGCAGCAGGTTCGACAGCGTGGTGAGGGTTCCGACCGTCGAGCGGGAGCCGGGTGACCCCCGTCGCTGCTGCAGGGCCACGGCCGGCGGCAGTCCGGTGATCTCCCGCACGTGCGGTGCGCCGACCTGTTGCAGCAGCCTCCGGGCATACGGTGCCACGGACTCGAAGTAGCGTCGCTGGGCCTCCGCGTAGAGCGTGCCGAACGCGAGCGAGGACTTGCCCGAACCGGAGACGCCGGTGAAGGCGACCAGCGCGTTCCGCGGGACGTCGACGTCGATGTCCCGCAGGTTGTTCTCGCCGGCGCCCCGGACATGCACGAAGGGGTCGGTCGCGTCCTCGTTCACCGTTCCTGATTACCCGATCGCACCGCGGACCGCGCGGCGGGCGCCGTCACCGGGCCCCGTCGCGGGAAGCACCGGAGGGCGCTCCACCGGGGCGTGCGGGGCGGGGAGCGCCGAACCGGTGCCCGCGAGGGCGTGCGCAACCGCGCGGCCCGGTGAGGGGTCGGGTTCGCTCACCCGGGCGCGAGACGAATCGGACCGTCTCACGCGTGCCTGCCGACAGGAACCGGCGGGTCACGCGGCGCGGGCACCGCCCCGCGGGCATCCTGTGCGCCCGCGCGATCGTGAGGAGCGTACGCCGTCCCGGTTCCTCGCTTCGGCCGCCACCGCGGGCGACGCGCGGGGGCCGGGCCCGGAGAGCGACGAGGCGATCCGGGCCGCGGCCTGCTCCGAGCGGGAACAACGGCGTCGCGGGACGCCGGCGACGACTGGCCGGTGCCCACCGGCGCGGAGCGTACCGTCGACCGGTGGCCGTCCGGTTCCGGGAGCCGTCCGGTTCCGGTGGCCGTCCGGTTCCGGGGGTCGTCCGGTTCCGGGGCCGCCGTTCTGTGGGCGGGGTTGTTTCGGGTCGGGGGCGACGGGTAGCCGCACGGCGCGCTCCCGGAGCGCCGAAGCTCCCCCCGGCGTGCCGGTGGCGGCACACCCGTCCCTCCCGATCCGGGTGGGCGGCCTGGAGAGGCACGCGGGAAGCACGGACCCCGTCGGAGCGACTTCCGGGGGTCGGGCTCCTCGGCGCCGTCTCATCATCGCCGTGCCGCGGTCATGCCGCGACACCGAGAGAAGACATCATGAAGGCAGCGGTATACGAAGGACCGCGAACGGTCACGGTCAAGGACGTACCGGACGCGAGGATCGAGCACCCCTGCGACATCGTCGTCAGGATCACCACCACCAACATCTGCGGTTCGGACCTGCACATGTACGAGGGCCGCACCTCGTTCGAGTCCGGCCGCACCCTGGGACACGAGAACCTGGGCCGGGTGGTGGAGATCGGCCCGGCCGTCCGCAAGGTTCAGGTCGGCGAGTACGTGGTCCTGCCCTTCAACATCGCCTGCGGCTTCTGCAAGCAGTGCGAGCGGGGTCTGACCAACTACTGCCTGACCATGCAGCCGGAACCCGCCCTCGCGGGAGCCGCCTACGGATTCGCCGACATGGGCCCCTACCAGGGAGGCCAGGCGGAACTGCTGCGCGTGCCCTACGGCGACTTCAACGCGCTGCGGCTGGGCGAGGACGCCGTCGAGCGGCAGACCGACTACGTGATGCTCGCCGACATCTTCCCCACCGGCTATCACGCCACCGAGATGGCCCACGTCAAGCCCGGCGACCAGACCATCGTCTTCGGGGCCGGTCCCGTCGGGCTGATGGCGGCCTACTCCGCCCTCCTCAAGGGCGCCGGCCGCGTCTGGGTGGCCGACCACCAGCCCGACCGGCTGCGCATGGCGGAGGAGATCGGGGCCATCCCGATCGACACCGCGGAACAGGACCCGGCGGAGGTCGTCAAGGACGCCACCCTCGGCCTGGGCGCCGACAACGGCTGCGAATGCGTCGGCTACCAGGCCCACGACCCCCAGGGACACGAGGACGCAAGCCTCACGCTCAACGGCCTGATCGACTCGGTCAGGTTCACCGGCGACCTCGGCGTGGTGGGCGTGTTCCTGCCCCAGGACCCCGGTGGCGCGGAGGCCCAGGGCGAGCTGGAGGCCCAGGGCAAGGTCCCGATCGACTTCGGCATGATGTGGTTCAAGGGCCAGCGCATGGGCACGGGGCAGGCGCCGGTGAAGAAGTACAACCGGGCGCTGCGGGACCTGATCGCCGGCGGGAAGGCGAAGCCGGGCTTCGTCGTCTCCCACGAGCTCGGCCTGGACGAGGCCCCCACCGCCTACGAGCACTTCGACGCCCGCGACGAGGACTGGACCAAGGTGGTCCTCCATCCGGACGGACACGGCCACAAGCGGTAGGAGACCGGCGATACCCGTCCCCCGTCACCCCGGGGCGGGGCGGGCGGGAATCCGTCCGTGCCCCGGACCGGGCTGCGGCACTCGCGTCGCAAAGGCGTGACGGCTGCCGCCGGCTGCGTCCCTGCTCCGGATGGCGCTCGTCCTCTCCTCGCCGAAGAGGCTCGGGTCCTTCCGGGGGCACGGCCGCTCATCGCCGTCCCCACTCCTCTGCCAGGAGCCGGTAGGAGCGGACCCGGTCGGCGTGGTCGTGGGTGATCGTGGTGATGACCAGTTCGTCGGCTCCGGTGGCCTGCTGGAGTTGTTCGAGCCGGTCCGCGACCTTCGCCGGGGAGCCGACGAACTGGGTGTCGACGCGGTCGGCGACGAGGGCGTGGTCCTCTTCGGTCCAGGTGCGCGTGCGGGCCCGGGCCTCGTCGGGGGTCGGGAAGGGGATGGCGCCCTCGGCGGTGCGGATGCTGCGGACCCAGGGGCCGTAGCCGGTGGCGAGTTCGCGGGCGGTCTCGTCGTCCTCGGCGACGACGACATCGGCGGAGACGCTGAGGTATGGCTTGTCGAGGTGGTCGGAGGGCTCGAAGGCGGCGCGGTAGCCCTCGGCCGCCTCCAGGACGGTGGCCGGGCTGACGTGGTAGTTGGCGGCGAAGCGCAGGCCGTTGCGGCCGGCGACGTCGGCGCTCTCCCCGCCGCTGCTGCCGAGGATCCAGACCTCCAGGTCCGCGCCCTCGCCGGGGACGGCGTGCGCCTCGGTCCCGTCCGCCGCGCGGTAGTCGCCGCGCAGGAAGGCGAGGACGTCGTCGACCTGCTCGCCGTAGTCCTGGGGGCGGGCGCCGGGCTGGTGCAGCAACTGCTGCTGGAGCCGGAAGCGGGGGGTGCCGATCAGGTGCTCGAAGGAGAACCGGGGCGGGATCTTCAGGCCGTTGGGCGCGCGCCCCTCGGTGACGGGGGTCGCGGCCGGGGGCGGGGGCGCCGTCCTCCCTGAGGGGCGTGCGCCGGAGCGGCCGAGGCCCAGGTCGAGCCGCCCGGGGTGCAGGGCGTCGATCAGGCCGAACTCCTCGACGGTGGACAGCGCGGTGCGGTGGCCGAGCAGTACCGCGCCGGAGCCGATCCTGATGGTGGACGTCGCGGCGGCGGTCAGGGCCAGCACGACGGCGGGAGAGGAGCCGGCCACCCCCGGGTTGAGGTGGTGCTCGGCGAACCAGTAGCGGGCGTAGCCGAACCGCTCGGTCTGCCGGGCCAGGTCGATGGTGTCGCGCAGCGCGCGGGCGGCGGTGGCGCCGGACGGGATCGGGACGAGGTCGAGGACTCCGAGGGGTATGCCGGGCATGGTCGGGTGGGGCTCCTCAGTGGTCGGTGCGCGCGGGTGCCGCCGCGGGCGGGGGGACGAGAGGGGGCTCGGGCGTGCCGGTGACCGGTGCCCAGGGGAACGGGGGGTCGGGGATCTCGCGTCGCAGCACCGGCGCGATCTCGGACTGGAAGAGTTCGAGCGACGCGCGGTGCCGGGCGGGGAGGAGTCCGCTCGCGTCGGCCTGCAGGTGGAGCACGCTGTGTCCGAACCGCTCGTGGTAGCGGTGCACCTTGTCGATGATCTGCTGCGGGCTGCCGATCAGCGCGGAGCTGCGTTCGACGAAGTCCTCCAGGGTGGCGAACACCGGCTCCAGGCCGAGGCTCTTCTGGAAGGCGAGGTGGCCCTCGAACACCGGCCGGTACGCGGCGACGGCCTCCTGTGACGTGCGGGCGGCGTGGTAACCGGCCGTTCCCGCGCCGACGACGGCCCGGGCCGGGTCGTGGCCGTAGTGCTCCCAGCGTTCCCGGTAGTGGCGGACGAGTGCGGCGTACGGCTCGATCGGGTGGGTGACGTTGGCCGAGAAGAGCGGATCGCCGTAGCGGGCGGCGAGGTCGACCGACTCCCGGCTGGTCGCGCTGCCGTGCCAGACCCGGACGGGCCGCTGGAGCGGTCGCGGCCACACCTCGGCGTCGGTCAGTCCGGGGCGGAAGCGCGGGGAGGCGGTGACCTTGTCCTGCCGCCAGATCCGGCGGAACAGTTCGTAGCCCTCGGCGTTGCGGTCCCACTGGTCCTCGGGGGTGACGTGGAACAGCTCGCGCTGGGCGGTGCCGTTGCCCTTGCCGATGATCAGGTCGAGTCGGCCCTCGGACAGGTGGTCCAGGGTCGCGTAGTCCTCGTACGCGCGCACCGGGTCGAGCAGGCTGAGGGTGGTGACGGCGGTGAAGAGCCGGATGCGCGAGGTGAGCGCGGCGATGTGGCTGAGCACGACGGGAGGCGACGAGGAGAGGAACGGCCGCTCGTGGCGCTCGCCGACGCCGAAGCCGTCGAAGCCGAGCTCCTCGGCGAGGAGCGCGTTGTCGATCACCTCGCGGAAGCGGTCCCGGGTGGACTTCCGTACGCCGGTGACCGGGTCGGGGGCGTGCACGATGAGGGTGACGGCCAGGAACTTCACGACGCCGCCCGCCGGGTGTCCGCCGCCGGGGCGCCGGCGTCGGGGTGTGCCAGGCCGAGGTGGTCCCGGAGCGTGGTGCCCGTGTAGTCGTGGCGGAACACACCGCGCTCCTGGAGCAGCGGGACGACGGTGTCGGCGAACTCGTCGAGGCCGCCGGGGGTGAGGTGGGGGACCAGGATGAAGCCGTCGGCGGCGTCCGTCTGGACGAAGTGGTCGAGGGCGTCGGCGACGGTGGCCGGGGAGCCGACGAAGGACTGGCGGCCGGTGGTCTCGATGACCAGCTCCCGGATCGACAGGTTGCCGGCCGCGGCGCGTTCGCGCCATTGCCGGGCGACGGCGAGGGGGTCGCGGAACTGCCGGACGCCGGCCCGGCCGCGGGCGACGGTGTGCTCGCCGGGGTCGGGGTCGACGTCCGGGAGCGGGCCGTCCGGGTCGTACGCGGACAGGTCCCGGTTCCAGACCTGTTCGAGGTGCGCGATCGCGGTCCGGCCGCTGACCTGCCGGCGCCGCACCTCCCGGGCCAGCTCCTGTGCCTCGGCGTCGGTGTCGCCGAGGACGAAGGTCGCTGCGGGGAGGATGAGCAGCTGGTCGCGGGTGCGGCCGTGGCGGGCCAGCCGTCCCTTGACGTCGGCGTAGAAAGCGCGGCCGGCGTCCAGGGTGCTGTGGCGGCTGAAGATGGCGTCGGCCTCGGCGGCGGCGAACTCGCGGCCCTCGTCCGAGTCGCCCGCCTGGAAGACCACCGGCCGGCCCTGCGGGCTCCGCGGGACGTTGAACAGGCCGGATATGTCGAAGTGCTGTCCCCGGTGGGCGAAGGATCCCGCCTTCGTGTCCGTCAGGAAGACGCCGGACTCCCGGTCGGCGACGATCTCGTCGCCCTGCCAGGAGTCGAACAGTTCGACGGCGGTGGACAGGAACTCCTGGGCCCGGGCGTAGCGCTGGTCCTCCGGGAGGAAGCCGCCGCGCCGGAAATTCTCGCCGGTGAAGGCGTCCCAGGAGGTCACGACGTTCCAGGCAGCGCGTCCTGCCGACAGGTGGTCCAGGCTGGCGAACTGGCGGGCCACCTCGTAGGGCTCGTTGAAGGTGGAGTTGATGGTGCCGGTCAGGCCGATGCGTTCGGTGACGGCGGCGAGCGCGGACAGGACGGTGAAGGTGTCGGGCCGGCCCACGACGTCCAGGTCGTATATCCGGCCGCCCTGTTCCCGCAGCCTCAGCCCTTCGGCGAGGAAGAGGAAGTCGAACTTGGCGCGTTCGGCGGTCCGCGCGAAGTGGGCGAACGAGCTGAACTCGATGTGGCTGCCGGCCCGCGGGTCGCTCCACACGGTGGTGTTGTTGACGCCGGGGAAGTGGGCCGCGAGGTGGATCTGCTTGGGGGGCTTGCCGGTGGTCGGGTTCGTCATGGTGGTACGGCTCCTGCTTCAGACGGCGGCGTAGCGGTTCGCGGGGCGGGGGAGCCCGAGCAGCCCCCGGAGGGTGTCCGCCTCGTAGGCGTGCCGGAAGGCGCCTCGGCGCTGGAGTTCGGGCACCAGGCCCCGGGTGATCCGCTCCAGGTCGTGGCCGATCACCCCCGGGCGCAGCCGGAAGCCGGTCAGGCCCGCCTCGCGGAGGTCGAGGAGGAGGTCCGCCAGTTGCGCGGGCGTGCCCGTGAACACCTCGGCGTCGCTGGTGAAGGCGTGGCCGGCGAGGTCGTCGAGGCGGGCCTTGTGGTACGCCGCCGCCGCGGGGTCGTCGTCCAGGAACACCACGAGGTCGGCGAAGACGTGCACCCGCTCCCCCTCCCTTCCCGCGGCGGCCTGGGCGGCACGGATCTCGGCGACGGCGGCCCTGGCCCGGTCGGCGTCGTGCGGGGTGACGTAGCCGATGTCGGCGGAGCGGCCCACCAGCCGGTACGGCACGGTGGAGTGCGCGAGGGCGGTGACGAGGGGCTGGCCCTGCGGGGGCCGGGGGGTGATCGAGGGGCCCCTGACCCGGAAGTGCGGGCCCTCGAAGTCGACGTAGTGCAGCTTGTCGCGGTCGACGAAGCGTCCGGTGGCGGCGTCGCGGATCTCGGCGTCGTCCTCCCAGCTGTCCCACAGGCGGCGCACCGCCTCGACGTGGTCGGCGGCCTCGTCGAAGAGCTCGGTGACCAGGTCGCGGCCGGCCGGGGTGTCCAGGTCCTCGACGCGGAGGGGCGGGAAGGTGCGGCGGCCGAAGTGCGCGGCCTCGTTCGGGCGCGCCGTCACCTGGACGCGCAGGCCCGCGCGGCCGCCGCTGACGTAGTCCAGGGTGGCGATCGCCTTGGAGACGTGGAACGGCTCGGTGTGCGTGGCCACCACGGTCGGTACGAGCCCGATGTGCCGGGTCGTCGGTGCGATCCGGGCGGCGACGAGCACGGCGTCCAGCCGGCCGCGCACCTGGTCGGTGCGCCCGTCCGGCTCCGTGGGGTGCGAGGACTGAAGCCCCAGGCCGTCCTCGAACGTCACGAAGTCGAGCAGGCCGCGCTCGGCCTCGGCCACGAGGTCGGCCCAGTAGCCGGCGGTGAACAGGTCGCGGGGCCGGGCGTCCGGCTCGCGCCACGCGGCGGGGTGCCAGCCGGTGCCGTCCAGCGCCACGGCGAGATGGAGAGGGGGACGTGCGGACATGGGCGAGGGGGCCTTCCTGGTCGGCCGTGCGGGTCATCGGCCTCTCGTGCGGAGGGCCCGATGGCGGGAGCGGGTCAGCGGCGACAGAGGGCGCCGGCCGGCCGTCGCGGCTCGGTGTGGGGGCGGGGGTGCGGGCGGGCGCGGCGGGGCGCGGCGGGAGCTGCGGCGGCCGGGACGGGCACGCGGGAACCGGGGAGGACGGGGGACGGCACCGTCACCTCCGCTCCTCGGGTAGCTTGCGCCGCTCGGGCCGGGGCCTGCCGCGCGCTCCGGCACGGCGGCCCCATCTCCTCGCAGCCTAGGTGGAGTTGACCGGAGGAAGGTGGAGAGCGTGTTTCGGCTCCGTGAAACCGCTTCCGGGGGCACCGTCAGGCGGCTCGTCCGACGGCGGCGGGCCGTGCCGTTCGGCCGCCGAGGGCGTCGGAGAACCGGTCGACGACCTGGTCGAGGGCTGCGGCCGCCCCGGGAGCGACGGTCAGGACGCCGTCGTCGCCCACCTCGATGTCCTTGTCGAGCGTGAACCAGCCCTGGACGACGTGCGCGGCCCCCATGGAGGTGAGGACCGGGCGCAGGGCGTAGTCGATCGCCAGGACGTGCGCGGTGGTGCCGCCGGTCGCCAGCGGGAGGACGGTCTTGCCGGCGAGCGCGTACTGCGGCAGCAGGTCGAGCAGGGACTTCAGCAGCCCGGAGTAGGCGGCCTTGTAGACGGGCGTGCCGACCACGACACCGTCGGCGCGGGCGAACAGCCCCGTCGCCTCGGCGATCGCCGGGTGGCGGAAGTCGGCGCCGAGGAGGGCCTCGGCGGGGAGGGTGCGGACGTCCAGGGGGATCACCTCGTGCCCCTGGGCGGCGAGCCGCCGGTCCAGGTGGCGCAGCAGCCCGGCGGTGCGAGAGGTGGCGGAGGGGCTTCCGGAGACGGACAGGACGGTGGCCATGGCGGACCCTTCGGGGGCGTGGGAGGTGACATCGGACGGGTGCGGGGCCGCGTGCCGCGGGCGCGCCGCGGCGTCCGCGGCCCCGCTTCCCGCGGCGGCTACTTGTTGGTCCTGGGCAGGCCGGGCGGGTTGATCTCGGACGTGGTGACGGCCTCGTCGGACAGGCCCCAGCGCTGGAGCACCCGGGCGTACGTCCCGTTCGCGATGACCTCGTCGAGCGCGGCGGCGAGCGGCTCGGCGAGGCCGCTGTCCTTCTTGGTGGTGGCCGCGATGAGGCCCTGGAGGGTGGCGCCGGCGCCGGAGTACGTACCGACGACCTCCGTCTTGCCGGTGGTGGCCGCGTGGTAGGCGGCGGTGGGGTTGGGGCCGAGGTAGAGCTCGATGCGGCCGGACTGGAGGGCGAGGTGGACGTCGCTGTCGTTCTGGTAGTACTTGATGTCCACCGGCTCGCGGCCGGCCTTCTCGTTCTCCTTGCTCCACTCGACGAGCAGCTTCTCCTGGTTGGTGCCGCTGCCCACCGCGACGGTCCTGCCCGCCACGTCCTCGGGGCCGTCGACCTTCAGGCCGCTGCCCTTCTTCGCCTCGAAGCCCAGGTTGTCCTCACGGTAGGTGGCGAAGTCGTACTTCTCCTTGCGCTCCTCGGTGACGGTGATGTTGCTGAAGCCGACGTCGTACTTGGCGCTGTCCAGGCCGACGAAGACGTTCTCCCAGGAGACCGTGTTGATGTGCGGTTCGAGGCCCAGGACGTCGGCGACGAGGTGGGCGAGGTCGGGCTCGACGCCGATGACGGTCTTGTCGTCGGTGGCGTAGAAGGTCAGGGGCGCCGCCGATCCGGAGGAGTCGACGATCTCCAGGGTGCCTCTCCTGCGGATCTCCTCGGGGACCCGTGCGGCTATGGAGTCGACCTTGGGGGTGGTGACGCGGTTCTGGTCGGGACTCAGGTTGATCCTCACCGTGCCGCCCGAGGCGGCCGCGACCTCGGTCGCGGCGCCGTCGGAAGGGTTGCCGCACGCGGTGAGGGCGAGGGCGGCGGTCAGTCCCAGCGCGGCGGCGGTGGTGCGGCGGGCGATCGAGGTGGTGGCCATGGTCGTGCTCCTTGCCTTCGGGAATCGGGGGGGCGGGGCGAAGGGGGGTGGTCAGAGGACCTTGGAGAGGAAGGCGCGGGTGCGCGGGTGCCCGGGGGCGTCGAGTACGGCCGCGGGCGGGCCCTGTTCCACGACGACGCCGCCGTCCATGAACACGACGGTGTCGGCGACCTCGCGGGCGAAGCCGATCTCGTGCGTCACGACGATCATGGTGGTTCCGGTGCGGGCCAGGGCCCTGATGACGTCGAGGACTTCGCCGACGAGTTCCGGGTCGAGCGCCGAGGTGGGCTCGTCGAAGAGCAGCACCTTGGGTTCGAGGGCGAGCGCGCGGGCGATGGCCACGCGCTGCTGCTGGCCTCCGGACAGCTGCCGCGGATACGCGTCGGCCTTGTCGGCGAGCCCGACCCGGTCGAGGAGCCGGCGGGCGTTCTCCTCCGCGCTCCTGCGCGGCCGGCGCAGGGCGGAGACGGGTGCCTCGACGAGGTTGTCGAGCACGGTCAGGTGGGGGAAGAGGTTGAAGTTCTGGAAGACGAACCCGATGCCGGTCCGCTGCTTGAGGACGTCCTTCTCCTTCAGCTCGTGGAGCTTGCCGCCGGAGCGGCGGTAGCCGATGAGCTCGCCGTCGACGCCGACCCAGCCGCGGTCGACCTTCTCCAGGTGGTTGATGGTGCGCAGCAGGGTGGACTTCCCGGAGCCGGACGGGCCGAGGATCACGGCCACCTCGCCGGTGCGGACCTTCAGGTCGACGCCGCGCAGCACCTCCAGCGGGCCGAAGCTCTTGTGGACGTCGTGGACGTCGACCATGACGTCGTTCATGTCTTCTCCGTCGCGGGGCGGGGGGCGCCGAGGCGCTGCGCCGCCAGGAAGCGGCGGGCGCGCTGGAGCGGGGTGGGCGGCGGGGTGCGGTCGGCGCCCCGGGCGAAGCGGCGCTCCACGTAGTACTGCGCGACCGACAGCAGGGAGGTGAGCAGCACGTACCAGGCGGTGGCAACCAGGAGCAGGGGGATCACCCGGCCGTTGCGGCCGTAGATCACCTGGACCTGGTAGAAGAGCTCGCCGATGGCCATCACGTAGACCACCGAGGTGCCCTTGAGGAGGCCGATGATCTCGTTGCCGGCCGTGGGCAGGACGGCGCGCATGGCCTGCGGCAGCACGATCCGGCGGATCTGCCGCAGCCGGGGGATGCCGAGTGCGGCGGCGGCCTCCAGCTGGCCGTGGTCGACGGCGATGACGCCGCCGCGCACGATCTCGGCGGCGTAGGCGGCCTGGTGGAGCGTCAGCCCGATGACGGCGGCGCCGATGGTGCCGATGAGACCGTTGCTGTCGACGGACCAGAACACCGGGCCGAAGGGGATGCCGACGCCCAGCTCCTCGTACAGGGCGCTCAGGTTGAACCAGAACACGAGCTGGACGATCATCGGGATCGACCGGAAGATCCAGATGTAGGACCAGGCGACGGTCCGCAGCACCGGGCTGCGCGACAGCCTCATGAAGGCCAGGACGGTGCCGAGGAGGAAGCCGAGGACGGTGGCGTACGCGGTGAGCTGCAGGGTCACCCACACCGCCCGGACGATCGTCTCCGACAGGAAGTAGGCGCGGAAGACGCCCCACTCCCAGACCGGGTTGGTGGCCAGCCCGTGCACGAACTGGGCGAGCAGCACGGTCACGGCGCCGGCCGCCGCCCAGCGGGCGTAGTGGCGGGCGGGGACGACCTCGAGCGAGGCCGGGTCGTCCCGGGCGGGCCGGGACGGGGGGTCGGTGCCCGCGGAGGCCGCGCCCGGTGGCGCGGCGGCGGAGTCTGCGGTGAGGGCCATCGGCGTTTCCCCGGGTGGTCGTGGTGTGTGGTCGTCACGTGTGTTCGGGCGGGTTGATCCGGGACGCGTCGATCGCGGAGGCGGAGGTGCCCCACTTCTCGAGGATCCGGGCGTACGTGCCGTCCTTGATCAGCTCGTTGACGGCGGCCTGGAACGCGCGGGTGAGCGGGGAGCCCTTCCTGAAGGCGAAGCCGACGTCGAGGCGGTGGTACTCGCCGAGGAAGGCGGTCTGCGCGGCGGGCTGCGCCGCCTGGTGGCGCAGCCCGTTGATGGTCGACATGACGACGTCGATCCGGCCCTGCTGGAGCGCGGTGAGGGTCGCCCCGTTCTCCGAGTAGACCTTGACGTCGTACGGCTTCCTGCCGGCCTCGGCGCAGACCCCCTTCTTCGAGTTCAGGGTCGCCTCGAAGGTGGTGCCGGCGCCGGTGCCGATGGTCAGCCCGCACAGCTGGGTGAGGTCGGTGACCTTCGTCTTGAGGATGGTGCTGCCCCGCTTGACCGCGAAGCCCTGGCCGTCGTTGACGTAGGTGACGAAGTCGACGGTCTTCAGGCGTTCGGTGGTGACGCCGAAGTTGCCGGTGCCGACGTCGTACTTGCCGCTGCCGAGGGCGGGGAGGATCGTCTCGAAGGAGGCGTCCTCCCGCTCCAGCCGCACGCCGAGGACCTTGGCCACCGCCTCGGCGATGTCGATGTCCTGTCCGGCGGGCGGCTTGTCCTGCCCGTTCGGGTAGTACGCGCCGGGCGGGAATCCGATCGAGCTGCCGATCCGCAGCGTGCCGGCGCGGCGTACGTCGGCGGGCAGCAGGGCGGCGGCGGAGTCCACCTTCCCGACGGCGGCGACCGGGTCGTCGGTCGGCGCCGGGGAGGCCAGGGCACCCGCCGGCGCGGCGCCGGAGACGTCGCCGGAGCCGCAGGCGGTCAGGACCAGTACGGGCAGCAGCGCGGCCGCGGCGGCGGTGCGCAGACGGCGCAGGGGGGTTCCGGTGTTCCGGGCGCTCACGGCCGTGCCGCCTTTCCTGGGGGTGTCGCGGTTTCCGGGAGGTGCTTCTCGAAGGGCAGCGGGCCGATGGTCTCCGGGTCGGCCTCCGTGTCGAAGAGCGGGGCGTAGCCGGTGGCCAGGTACAGGCCGCGGGCCTCGGGCTGGCGCGGACCGGTGGTCAGGTAGAGCCGCCGGTAGCCGCGGGCGCCCGCCTCATGCTCCAGTTCGGCGACGACGCGGCGGGCGAGGCCCCGGCGCCGGTGGGCGGAGTGGGTCCAGATCCGCTTCAGTTCGGCCGTGGTCGCGTCGTACCGGCGGAAGGCGCCGCCCGCGACCGGCTCGCCGTGTTCGAGGAGCAGCAGCAGGAGGCCGCCGCGCGGGGCGGTGAACTCCTCGTCGGGGTAGCGGGAGATCTCGCCGTGCGCGGCCCTGCCGTAGCGCCGGGAGTACTCGTCCTCGAGTTCCCGCAGCAGGGGCCGCACCCGGGGATCGGAGACGGGGACGTGAACGACCGTCAGTTCGACCGCGGACGTCATCCGTTCACCTCCGCGAGGGCTCCGCGCGCCACCCGTTCGGCGTCGCGCTTGGCGACCTCCTCCCGGACGATCGGGATGACGTACCGGCCGAAGTCGATGGCGTCGTCCAGGAGGTCGTAGCCGCGGGCGGAGAGGATGTCGACGCCGAGGTCGTAGTAGTCGAGCAGCGCCCGGGCGACCGTCTCCGGGGTGCCGACCAGGGCGTTGGAGTTGCCCGCTCCGCCGGTGGCGGCGGCGGTCGGCGTCCACAGGGCGCGGTCGTAGCGCTCCCCCGCCTCGGCGATGGCGAGCAGCCGCTGCGAGCCCGTGTTCTCCGGGGCGCCTCCGCGCCGGTGCCGTACGAGGCCCTCCTCGCGTCGCTTGCGGATCGCGCCGACGGTGCGGTGGGCCTTCTCCCAGGCCAGTTCCTCGGTCGGGGCGATGATCGGGCGGAACGCCACCTGGATGCGGGGTGCCTCGGTGCGGCCCGCCGCCTTCGCGGCGGCCTTCACGGCCTCGATCTGCTCGGCGGTCTTCGCCAGGGGTTCGCCCCACAGGCAGTAGACGTCCGCCTCGGCGCCGCCGGCGGCGTACGCGGCGGGGGACGAGCCGCCGAACGACACGCCGGGCCGCGGCTGTTGGACCGGGAAGACGTCGCTGACGAAGTCGTGGAAGCGGTAGTGGTCGCCCTCGTGGTCGAAGGGCTCGCGGGTGGTCCAGACCCTCTTGACGATGCCGATGTACTCGCGGGTCCGCGCATAGCGCTCGTCCTTGGTGAGGGTGTCGCCCTCGCGGCCCTGCTCGTGGTCGTTGCCGCCGGTGATGAAGTGCACCGTCAGCCGGCCGTCGCTGATCTGGTCGAGGGTGGCGAAGGTCTTCGCGGCGAAGGTGGGGTACGAGACGTTGGGCCGGTGGGCGAGCAGGATCTGGAGCTTCTCCAGCCGGCTGGCGACGTAGGCCGCGGCCGGGGCGGGGTCGGGCGCCCCGGAGCCGTAGGCGAACAGCACCCGGTCCCAGCCGTGCTCCTCGTGCGCCCGGGCGAGCCGGAGCGTGTACTCCTTGTCGAAGGCGGCGCCGGAGCGCGGGGTCGTTTCGGAACCGTCGTGGGTGGCGGCGATGCCAAGGAACTCCACGGGCATGGGAGATGGCCTTTCCTCAGGTCTTCGTGCGGTGCCGTGGCACGGGCCGGGCCGGGCACGGCGGAGCGGGGCGGCCCGCGGCACGGCCGTGGCGACGGCGCTTCGGGGGCGGGGAATCCGGGGTGAGCGGGTGACGACGCCGGGGCGGGGAAGGTGCGGGGCCTCGGGCGGAAGAGGGCGGCGGCAGCGCGCGTCAGGTCTCTCGCGCGGCAGCCCGCCCGCGGACTCGGCGTGTGCCGGGCGCGCGGTACGCGGGACGGTGCGACGAAAGGGGGTACTCGGCCCGCGACGGGGTCACCGAGGGAGGGAAGGGCCGGTCAGACGGCCCGCTGCCGCGTCAGGCGCAACACGCCGCGGACCACACCCGACCGAAGTCGATGTGGTCACGCGTGACCAGGCGCTGCTCGGCATTCATGCGCCCATTGAGCATGACATCGCGCCGCGCGTCAACCACGGCCCGGATGCCGGACCGGTGCCGAACGGCTCCCGGACGCCGTGTGGTTGACACCCCCGCGCGGTGCGCCCGTACGATCGGGACCGGACCGGCTCCGCCGCGCGCGACGGCCGGACCGGCCGCGTTGAGGGACGCGGCGAGCGTGACGACACCGGTGCCCGGCCACCGTCCCATGTCCGGCCACCGGCCGGTGCCCCGCACCGCGTCTGCCCGGAGTCCACTAACGCGCACGCGCCGGGTGACCGCATCCGCCCGCGTGCCTCCCTCGTCTGGAGAGCCCCCTGATGGCTTCGCCGTCCGACCTCCACGGTCCCGCCCCCGTCTCCGCGCCCGTCCCGCCCGCACCGCGCCCGAGCGCCTCCGGCGGCCGGGCTCCCGAGGCCGATCCCCCGCGGATCGTGCCGCGCCGCCATCCCGGCCGCCTGCTGGCGGCCGCCGCCGCGCTGCTGGTCTTCGCGATGGTGGCCGGCTCCGTCGTCCGCAACAGCGCCTTCCAGTGGGACGTGGTCGGCCACTACTTCACCACCGCCGCCGTGCTCGACGGCCTGCTGCTCACGCTCTGGCTGACCGGTGCGGTGATGGTGCTCGGCTTCCTGCTGGGCACTCCCCTGGCCGTGATGCGACTGTCCGCCAACCCGGTGCTGCGCACCCTGAGCTGGGGATACGTATGGATCTTCCGTTCCACCCCGCTGCTGGTGCAGCTGCTGTTCTGGTTCAACATCGGCGCGCTCTACCCGACGCTCGGACTCGGCATCCCCTTCGGTCCCGAGTTCGTCACCGTCAAGACGGTCAACCTCCTCGGCCCCACCCTCACCGCCGTCATCGGCCTGACCCTGCACGAAGCCGCCTACGCCGCCGAGGTGGTGCGCGGCGGCATCCTCTCGGTGGACGCCGGCCAGACGGAGGCCGCCCAGGCCCTCGGCATCGGCAGGCCGCGCGCCCTGCGCCGGATCGTCATCCCGCAGGCGATGCGCTCCATCGTCCCCACGGCCGGGAACATGCTGATCGGCACCTTGAAGGGCACCAGCATCGTCAGCGTCCTCGCGGTGCACGACCTCCTGTACTCGGTGCAGCTGGTCTACAACCAGACGTACCAGGTCATCCCGCTGCTGATGGTCGCCACCCTCTGGTACGTCGCCGTCACCACCGTGCTCAGCGCGGGGCAGTTCTACGTCGAGCGCCACTACGCGCGGGGCTCGGCCCGCGCACTGCCGCCCACTCCCCTGCGGCGGCTGGGGAACCGGCCGGCCGGTCTTCGGGCCCGGTGGGAAAGGGCGACCGCGCACCGCGGATGATGAACGGCACGCTTCGCGCGCATGTCGGGAGATCAAGAACGCGAGACGGGGCCGTGTCCCGCATGGACGGGGCGGATTCCCCCTGCCAGCCTCGTCGGCGTGGGCCGGACGGCGAACTCCGGCACGCGGCGGCACGCCGGCCTCCGGCGGCACGCCGACGCTCTCCGCGCGTTCCGCCGCGCCTGTCGGACGCCCGTCGGCGGGCGGCGCGTCGCGGACCGCCGTCCCGGACCCCCGTCGCCGTTCACCGCCCTTGCCCCCTGCCTCACAGCGATGCGCCCGCCTCTCCGGAGGCCTCGTTCCACCACCCACCCGCACCAGAAGGAGCAGCATGAGCGTCCACGGCATCCCCCACGCCCACACCGGCACCGGCACCGGCACCGACGGCGTTCCCGATCCGGAGGTCTTCGCCGCGGAGTGGGAGGAGTGGCACCGGGACAGGGACGCCCGGCTCGCCTCGGAGCACGGGTTCCTCGCGGTCACCGGTCTGCACTGGCTCTCCGCGGAGCCCCGGGTTCTCCCCGGCGTGCCGGGGACCTGGTCGACGGGGCCCGACGGGGTCGTCGTGGAGCTCGACGAGGGCACCGAGTTCGTCGTCGACGGCACGGCCGTACGCGGGCGACACCTCTTCGGCGTCGTCCCGGAGCGCGGCGGCGTCGACGCCGTCTGGGGCGACACGGTGATCGAGGTCGCCAAGCGCGGCGGCCACGACATCGTCCGGCCGCGGCACCCCGACCACCCGCTGCGGGTCGCGTTCACCGGCACGCCCGCGTACGCGCCCGACCCGAACTGGGTGGTCACGAGCCGCTACGAAGCCTTCCCCGAGCCTCGGCCGACCACGGTCGGCGCCTCCGTCGAGGGCCTCCGGCACGTGTACGACGCGCCCGGCCGCGTCGTCTTCCGCCTGGACGGGCGGGAGCTGAGCCTGACCGCGTTCAACGGGCAGGAGCCCGGGGCCCTCACGGTGCTGTTCACCGACGCGACCTCGGGCGTCACCACGTACGCGGCCAACCGCCACCTCGGCCTGGCCGCGCCCGGGCCCGACGGCACGGTGCGGATCGACTTCAACCGCGCCACCAATCTCCCCTGCGCCTACACCGACTTCGCGACCTGCCCGCTGCCGCCCGCCGAGAACCGGCTGCCCGTCGCGGTCGAGGCCGGGGAGAAGATCCCCCGCGAGCGCGGCCCGGTCGCCTAGCGGGGGCCCGGCCGGCTTCCCTTCGACCGGGGCGGCGCCTCGGGGGTGACGGGCGTCGGCGCGGGCGGCGGGTCGTCCCCGGGGCGACCGCCCTCGGGGCCGAACCGGCCGAGCACGGCGGTGAGGAGGACCGCCGTCAGGGTGCCGGCAACGACGCCGCTGCCCAGGATCGTACGGGCCCAGCCGGGGAACCCCGCGTACAGGTCCGGGCTGAGCAGCGGCAGCAGCCCCACGGTGAGGGCGAGCGCGGCGGTCAGCGAGCCCGTCCCCGCACCGGACAGGTCGGCCCGGCGGAGCATCTCGACGCCCATCACCGTGATCACGGCGTAGACGACGAGGGCGGAGCCGCCCACGACGGCCTCGGGGATGCCGGCCAGCACCCGGGACACGGGGGTGGCCAGGCCGAGGACGACCAGGAGCGCGCCGGCCCCGGCGGTCACGAAACGGCTGCGGACCCCGGTGAGCCGGCCGATGCCGATGTTCTCGGCGCTGGTGACCATCAGGGAGGTGCCGAAGAGGCCGCCGACCAGGGAGACCAGGGCGTCGGCGCGGGCGACCCGGGGAACGTCCCGGTCGGGAGCGGGGGTCCGGCCGACGGTCTCGCTGTTGAGGACGGTCTGTCCGGTGATCTCCGCCAGCGTGGTGAGGCTGAACACGAGCAGGGGGAGGGCGGCCAGCAGGTCGAACCGGGGCGTTCCGAAGGGCAGGAGCGCGGGCAGCGCGAATCCGCTCCCGGCCGCCGGGGCGAAGACCCCGAGCCCGGTCGTCACCGCCACCGCCGTCCCCGCCGCCATGCCGATGAGGACGGAGGTCTGGCGCCAGACACCGCGCAGGAGCACGTACGCGGCGACGGTGGCGGCGACCGTGAGCGCGGCGAGCAACACCGCGCGCGGCTCGCCCGTGCCGTCCGGGCCGGTGACGAGCCGGGCGGCGACCCGGATCATCGCGATCCCGATGAGCAGCACGGTCACGCCCATGACCAGGGGCGGGAAGAGCCGTACGACACGGCCGTACAGCGGCAGCACGGCCAGGAGCAGCGCCGCCGCCAGCAGTACGGAACCGGCGGCGACCGGCGCCCCGTGCTCCTGGGCGATCTGGAGGAACAGGGCGGTCGCGGCGCCGCCGGGCAGCATGACGAAGGGGAGGCGGCCGCCGATCCGCCAGACGCCGAGGGACTGGAGCAGGGCGCCCGCTCCGCACAGGAGGAGGACCGCGCTGAGCAGCGAGGCCGTCGCCGCGGACGGCAGCTTCAGGGTGCCGGCGACGAGGAAGACGGTGGAGACGGGGGCGGCGATCATCGCCAGGACGTGCTGCGCCGCGAGGGGTACGAGTCGCCGCGCCGGCACCGGCGCGTCGACGGGCTCGGGGGCGTGGCCGGCCGTGGTGGTCCGGAGGGCCGTCATGCCGTCGCCTCCAGCCACGGGATGTCGGCGGCGGCGTAGCGGTAGGCGCGGAAGACGGCGTTGGGCTGGGACGGGAACAGGCCCCGGACCTCGCTCTCGGCGTAGCCGGCGAAGTGCGGGACGACGTACTCCCAGCACAGGTAGCCGTCCTTCGTCACCTCGAAGAGCCGCCCGGACGGGGAGTCGGTGACCAGGGTGTTCCCGTTCGGCAGGCGCTGCGCGGAGCCCATGAAGGGTGCGAAGAAGAACTCGCGGGCCGGGTCGTGGTACTCCCACACGACGTCCCCGCCGGCCCGGTCCACCTCGATGACGCGGGAGTACGGCACGTCGTGGCCGGGCCGGAAGACCCCGTTGTCGAAGACCAGGAACCGGCCGTCGTCCAGTTCGGTGGGCGCGTGCTGCTGGCTGACCGTGCCGGGGCGGCTGCGCCAGAGGATCTCGCCGGAGTCGCGGCTGATGACGACGACGGCCGAGACGCTGCGCAGGCTGGCGAGGACGTTGCCGTCGCGCAGCGGCGTGACGCTGTTGATCAGGGGCCAGTGCTCGCGGGCGTACGCCTCGTGGAGCGGGAACTGCTCGCGGTCGAGGTGCTCCGCCGCCCGCCAGGACCACAGGAGTTCGCCGTCCGGGCCGACCTCGCGGATGGTGTCGGCCCAGACCACGCCGTCCGCGGCCTCGGAGCCGGGCACCCCGCCCCGTACCGCCGCCGCGTCCCCGCCCGTGAGGGGTTCGAGGGCGGTGTAGAGGATGCGGCCGTCGTCGAGGTGATGGGCGTCGTGGTGCTGGAGGGCGTCGCGGTGCTCGCGCAGCACCGTGCCGTCCGGTGCCGCGTGGAGCATGACGCCGCCCCGGTACTTGTGCCACATCGGGAAGAGGGCCTTCTCGCCCGGGAGGACGCCGTTGTAGGCGAGGGTTCCGTCGGCGAGCAGGCGGGCGTGGCGGCCGGGGCGGTAGGGCAGGTCCCAGCGGTGGACGGTGCGGCCATGGAGGTCGACGAGGTAGACCTCCCCGCTGCCGGTGAGCGGCGCGTAGAGGGTGTGGCCGTCGTACGCGGCCGTCTCGTCGAGGGCGATCAGGCCGGTGGGACGGCGGCGGCGCGAGTTCTGGTCGATCGGGGGCACGCGGGGCTCCTCACGTCAAACTTTCTTTGATGGGAACAAACAGCTTTGACGTTAGGAGCGTTGTGTGAAGGGCGTGTGTCGGGAGTACGAAACCGTCTGCGGGTTTCGGCCGCGCGCCGCGTAAGGTGCCGTCAGGCGTCGTCGACCAGGGAGAACGGCGCCTCGGGGCGGAAGGACGGGACGGACCCATGGAGGCCGCGAACACACCTCGCGTGGGCGGCGCCGTACGCCGCCGCCGACGGGCACTCGACCTGACGCTCGCCGACGTGGCCGGGCGCAGCGGGCTCTCCTCCCCGTTCCTCAGCCAGATCGAGAACGACCGGGCGCGCCCCAGCATGCGGTCGCTGCAGCGGATCGCGGACGCGCTCGGCACCACGGCGGTCCAGTTGCTCGCGGCCTCGGACGAGACCCGTGCGGTCGACGTGGTCCGCGCCGGCGACGACAGCGGCCTCGACCGGGAGGCGCGCGTCCGGCCGGTGGTGCGCGGCCGCCACCAACTGCACGCGCTGGAGTTCACCGGCGAGCACGAGGCGGACCGCGAGTTCCGGCACCGCAACGACGAGCTGGTGTACGTGGCGGACGGCGCGGTGGAGGTGGAGGCCGACGGCCGGGTCCACCGGCTGAGCCGCGGGGACAGCCTGCTGCTGTCCGGCGGCGTCCGCCACCGCTGGCGCTCCACGGAGCCGGGCTCGCGGGTCCTGGTGGTCGCGGTCGGCGACCACGTGGAGGTCCTGGAGTCCTGACGGGGCGAGGCCGCACGCCTGCCCGCCCCGTCCGCCGCGCCTGCGGGCGCCGCCGTCCGGTGCGCCTCCCGGCCCGGCGCGCTCACTCCCTTGGACGGCTCGGCGCGCCACCGGCTCCCGGGACCGCGAGACTCGCTCCCGGTGGTCCCGTATCCCCTCCCAGGAGCCCGCATGCCCCGTCCCGCCCGGACGCGCCCGCCCGGCGTCGCTCCGTCCTCGGACCCGCCCCGCCGGTCGCCGTCGCGGGAACGGAGCGCTTCGAGGCCGAGCGTGCCGGCTCGCGGGCGGTGGGGCCCGACTCCTCGCACGTCGCCGTGAGGTCCCGCCCCGGGACCGTCGCCGGCCCGGTCGACGAGGCCGCCGGGACCGCCCGCCGACCCCCGCACCGAGAAGGAAGAGAACCATGACCGACAAGCCCACCATCGTCCTCGTCCACGGCTTCTGGGGCGGCGCCGCCCACTGGGCGAACGTCATCGTCGAGCTGAACAAGCGCGGTTACGACAGGATCCGGGCCGTCGAGAACCCCCTCACCTCCCTCGCCGACGACGCCGAACGCACCCGCAAGATGATCCGGCAGGTCGACGGCCCCGTCGTCCTCGTCGGCCACTCCTACGGCGGCGCCGTCATCACCGAGGCCGGCGACCTGCCGAACGTGAAGGCCCTCGTCTACATCGCCGCCTTCGCCCCGGACGCCGGCGAGAGCCCGGGCGGGATCAGCCAGGAGAACCCGCCCGCCGCGTTCGACGACATCGCCCCCGACTCCGACGGCTACCTCTGGATCAAGCCCGAGAAGTTCCACGAGAGCTTCGCCCAGGACCTCTCCCCCGACGAGGCCCTCGTCATGGCCGTCACCCAGAAGGCCCCCGTCGGCTCCACCTTCGGCGACGAGGTCACCGCCCCCGCCTGGCGCAACAAGCCCGTCTGGTACCAGGTCTCCACCCAGGACCGCATGATCCACCCCGACAACGAACGCCGCATGGCCCGGCGCATGAACCCCCGCAAGACCATCGAACTCGACGCGAGCCACGCCTCCCTCGCCTCCCGGCCCCAGGCCGTCGCCGACCTCATCGAGGAAGCCGTCCGCGAGACCTCCGGCTGAGCCGGACGCCGGGCGGGGCGCCACGAGAGCAGTCACTAACGGACGGGACACGGCCGCGACACGCGGCGGAAACGGGTCGTCCCTAATTTCTGTCAACCGACAGGAATTAGGGACGACCCTCACCTCCGCGACAGGGGCCCGCCATGACCGTGACCACCGATCCCGCACGACCGGCGTCTCCCCCGCCCGGGGACGGCGACGCACTCGCCTCGTTCGGCTATCCCCAGGAACTGCGGCGGCGGATGGGGCGGTACGCCTCCTTCGCCGCCGGGTTCTCCTTCATCTCCGTGCTGACCACGGTCTTCCAGTTCTTCTCCCTCGGCTACTCCTTCGGAGGGCCGCTCTTCTTCTGGACCTGGCCCGCCGTCCTGGCCGGGCAGCTCCTCGTCGCCGCCTGCTTCGCCGAGCTCGCCGCCCGCCTGCCCATCGCCGGGGCGATCTACCAGTGGGCGAGCCGGCTCGGCACCCCCGCCTTCGGCTGGTACGCGGGATGGATCATGGTGACCGGGCGGATCGTGGTGGTGGCCGCCGCCGCGCTCGCCCTCCAGGTCGTCCTGCCCGCCGTCTGGCCGGGCTTCCAGATCGTCGGCGGCGACCCGTCCCCCACGACCACCAGCGGCGCCGCGAACGCCGCGCTCCTCGGCCTCGTCCTGCTGGCGCTCACCACCCTGCTCAACGTCCTGGACAACCGCGCGCTGTCGGCCGTCAACACGGTCGGGGTCACCGCCGAGATCGGCGGTGTCGTGCTGATCGTCACCCTGCTGGCCACCCACGCCGAGCGGGACCCCGGCATCACCCTGCACACCGGCGGGCAGGGCGGGCTGATCACGGCGCTCCTGGTCGGATCGTTCACCGCCGCATACGTCCTCATCGGCTTCGAGAGCGCGAGCGAGATGAGCGAGGAGACCGTCGACCCCCGGCGCACCGCGCCCCGGACGACCCTCACCGCCCTCACCACCTCCGGCATCTGCGGCGGACTGCTCCTCCTCGGCGGGCTGCTCGCCGCGCCCAGCCTCACCGACGGCCGCCTGGCGACCGAGGGGCTCGGCTACGTGCTCACCAGCACCCTCGGCGACGGCCTCGGCCGCGTCCTGCTCGCCGACGTGGCGCTCGCGGTCTGCGCGGCGACCCTCGCCATCCAGACCTCGGCGACCCGCATGCTCTTCTCCATGGCCCGGGACGGCGTCCTCCCCCGGTCGGCGGCGCTGGCGCGGGTGCCGCGGAGGACCGGGATGCCCGGCACGGCCGCCGTGGTGGCCGGCGTCGGCGCTGCGCTGCTGCTCCTGCTCAACCTCGCCTCCCCGCAGGCCTTCCTCGCCATCGGCACCACGTGCATCGCGATGGTGTACCTGGCGTACGCCATGGTGACCGGCCCGATGCTGGTCCGGCGGCTGCGGGGCGAGTGGCCGCCCCCGGCCGGCGGCGAGCGGGACGAGCGGGGCCGTCCGCTGTTCTCGCTCGGCCGCTGGGGAGTCCCGGTCAACGCGCTCGCGCTCGTCTACGGCCTCTTCATGGCGGTGAACCTGGCCTGGCCTCGTGCCGAGGTGTACGACCCCGAGGGCGGCCACTGGTACTTCCGGTGGTTCACCGTCCTGGTCCTCGCGGCGACGGTCGCGGCGGGGGCGGCGTACCGCCGGTACCGCCGGCGCCGGGAGGTTCCGGGGCGGGACGCCCCCGCGCGGCCGGAGCCGGAGCCCGTACGCACCTGAGCCCGGGCCGTGCCCGGGATCCGCGGGTCAGAGCCGCGCCGCGAGGAGCCCCTGCCCCTCGCGGCGCAGCCGTGCCAGGAAGCGCTGCGGCACGCCGGCCACCCGCAGCGCGGCGTCGGCCGTCGCCCCGGCGAGGGCCCCGGGGTCGCGGTCGGGGTCGGCGCGGCGGATGAGGATCACGCTCTCGGTGAGACCGAAGAGGAGGTCCGCGCGGAGCGTCAGCTCCTCGGGGGCGAGGTCGGCGCCGGGGGCGGTGGCGGAGAGCAACCCCGTGTAGGCGGACTTGAGTTCGCTCCTGAGCCGGTGGAAGCCGGCGAAGCGCTCCGTCCCGACCTCGGGCAGCAGGTAGAGGGCGCCGAGGTTGTGCGGGCCCTGGCACAGCAGCGCCGCGTCGGAGTGGCACAGTGCCCACAGGCGCGCCTCCGCGGACGCCTCCGCGCGCGACACGAGCCCGGCCGCCACCTCCAGCGAGGGGCGCACGGTCCCCTCGAGCAGCTCGGCGAGGATCGCCTCCTTGCCGTCGAAGTAGTGGTACAGGGACGCCTGCCGCAGCCCCGCGCGTTCGGCGACGGCCCGGGTGGAGGTCGCGGTGTAGCCACGGGTGGTGAACAACTCGGCCGCCGCGGCGAGGACTTCGTCGCGCGGCTCCGGGCCGCCCGCCGGGCGCTGCTGGGCCCTCGGGCGGCCGACTCTCCTGCCGGCGGGCGTCTTCGGCGTACTCACTGCGCGATCTTCGCACAGGGCCCGCGCCCCATCCGGGGCCGGGCCGCGGGGGTGAGTTCCAGGTAACCGGGCGGAAACGCACGGGCAACGGCCGCGAAGCGCCCGCTGCCTAATTTCTGTCGAGCGACAGAAACTGATCCCGGACCGGAGGCCGAGCCATGGGGACACCCTCAGCTCCACCGCCCATGACCGCATCGACGTACGGCGCGCGCGCACACGCCCGCGCCCAGGAGGGCACGAGGGCCGACGCCATGCCGGTCGTCCCGGCGAGCGACTGGCCGGAACCTCCGCCGGGCGCCGGAGCCGGCGACGTCGTCTGGGCCGAGACCGTGGCGGGCGGCGGCTACACCCACAAGGTCCTCGCCCGGGGCACCGAGCTGCGGCTGACCGACCTCACCGGCGACGCCTGCGCGCACCTCCTGCTCCACTGCGCCGACCGCCCGTGGGAGCGGCTGAACACGGCCGACACCGTCAAGGTGCTCTGGAACGCCTACCTCGGCGAGGGGCACCTGCTCCTTTCCGACCAGGGCCGGGTGCTCGCCTCCGTCGTCGAGGACACCTCCGGCCGGCACGACGCCCTCACCGGCACCTCCACCCTGGCGCGGAACACCGCGCGGTACGGCGACGGCACCCCGCACTCCGCCTCGCCGGCGGGCCGCGAGCTGTTCAAGCTCGCCGCGCTCAAGAACGGCCTCGCCCCGCGCGACCTCCCGCCGTCCGTCTCCTTCTTCCAGGGGGTGCGGATCGCCGAGGACGGCACCACCGGGTTCACCGGCTCGGCGGGCCCCGGCGCGTCCGTCACGCTCCGCGCCGAACAGGACGTCACCGTCCTCCTCGCCAACGTGCCGCACCCGCTGGACCCGCGCCCGGAGTACACCTGCGGGCACCTCCGGGTCGTGGCGTACCGGTCCCGCCCGACCGCCCCGGGCGACGCCCTGTGGGACGCCACCCCCGAGGGCCGCCGGGCCTTCCTCAACACCGTCGACCACCTCACCGCCCGGGGGCTCGCATGACCGCCACCTCCCCGCCCGGCCGCGTCGTCTCCGACGACACCGTCCCCGCCCGCGCCGCCTGGTCCGCCGTCGTCCGCAAGGGGCAGCTGCTGACCGTCACCGACCTGCACGGCAACCAGGCCGCCGACTTCCTGCTCTACGACGCGCACGACACCGCCGTCCGCTACAGCGCCCCCGACACGATCCAGGCCCGGGGCAACGTCTTCCTGACCACCGGATCGGTCCTGCTCTCCACCGAGCACACCCCGCTGATGACGGTCGTCGAGGACACCTGCGGCCGGCACGACACCCTCGGCGGCGCCTGCTCCAAGGAGTCCAACACCCTCCGCTACGGCCACCACACCTGGGCGCAGCACGCCTGCGTGGAGAACTTCCTCGCCGAGGGCGCCAAGCACGGACTCGGCAAACGCGACCTCGTCTCCAACATCAACTGGTTCATGAACGTGCCGGTCGAGAAGGACGGCACGCTCGGCATCGTCGACGGGATCTCGGCCCCCGGCCTGAAGGTCGTGCTCCGCGCCGAGACCGACGTCCTCGCCCTGCTCTCCAACTGCCCGCAGATCAACAACCCCTGCAACGGGTTCGACCCCACGCCCGTGCGCATGACGATCACCGAGCCCGTCGCGGGCGACGAGGACGGCACCCGATGACCTTCGACACCCTGCTCGTCGCCAACCGCGGCGAGATCGCCGCCCGGATCATCCGCACCGCCCGGACGCTCGGGCTGCGGACCGTCGCCGTGTACTCCGACCCGGACCGGGGCACGGAGCACGTCCGGCTGGCCGACGAGGCCGTCCGGCTCGGCCCCGCCCCGGCCAAGGAGTCGTACCTCGACGCCGACCTGGTGCTGAAGGCCGCCGAGGCCACCGGCGCCGGCGCGATCCACCCCGGCTACGGCTTCCTGTCCGAGGACGCCGCCTTCGCGCGCCGCTGCGCCGACGCCGGCGTCGTCTTCGTCGGCCCCACCCCGGAGCAGCTGGAGCTCTTCGGCGCCAAGCACACCGCCCGGGCCGCCGCCGAGGCGGCGGGCGTCCCGCTCGCCCCCGGCACCGGCCTCCTGCCCGACGTGACCGCGGCGCTCGCCGCCGCCGACCGGATCGGCTATCCGGTGATGCTCAAGGCGACCGGCGGTGGCGGCGGCATCGGCATGCGGGCCTGCCACGGCCCCGCCGACCTCGCCGACGCCTGGGACCGGGTGCAGCGGGTGGCCGCCGCCTCCTTCTCCTCCGCCGGGGTCTTCCTGGAGCGGCTCGTGGAGCGGGCCCGCCACGTCGAGGTGCAGGTCTTCGGCGACGGGCGGGGCAAGGTCGTCACCTTCGGCGACCGCGACTGCTCGCTCCAGCGCCGCAACCAGAAGGTCCTGGAGGAGGCCCCCGCCCCCGGCCTCCCGGACCGCGTCCGGCGCCGGCTCGCCGAGGCCGCCCGGGACCTGTGCGCGTCGGTGGACTACCGCTCCGCCGGCACGGTCGAGTTCGTGTACGACGCCGCCCGCGAGGAGGCGTACTTCCTGGAGGTCAACACCCGCCTCCAGGTCGAGCACCCGGTGACCGAGGCGATCCACGGCGTCGACCTCGTCGCCTGGATGCTGCGCCTGGCCCAGGGCGACACCGCCGTCGTCACCGAGCCCCCGCCGCCCCGGGGGCACGCCGTCGAGGCCCGGATCTACGCCGAGGACCCCTCCCGCGACCACCGTCCCAGCGCCGGACTGCTGACCCGCGTCGCCTTCCCCCGGGACGTCCGCGTGGACGCCTGGGTGGAGACCGGCACCGAGGTCACCACCGCCTACGACCCCATGCTCGCCAAGGTGATCGCGCACGGCGCCGACCGCGCGGAGGCGCTCGACCGGCTCGACGCGGCCCTCGCCGCGACCCGCGTCGACGGCATCGAGACCAACCTCGGCCTCGTGCGCGCCGCCCTCCGGCACTCCGGCGTCCGCGCGGCGACGCACTCCACCGCCACCCTGGCCACGGTCACCGACCCGACCCCGCGCGTCGAGGTCGTCGCGGCCGGCACCCTGACCACCGTCCAGGACTGGCCGGGCCGCACCGGCTACTGGCAGGTCGGCGTCCCGCCGGGCGGCCCGATGGACGACCTGTCCTTCCGGCTCGGGAACACCGCCCTCGGCAACGACGAGGGCGCCCCCGGCCTGGAGTGCACCCTCCAGGGCCCCTCCCTGCGGTTCACCCGCCCCACCACCGTCTGCGTCACCGGCGCCCCCGCCCGGGTGACGGTCGACGGCACCGCCGTGCCGCAGTGGGAGCCGGTCACCGTCGACGCCGGGCAGACCCTCGCCGTCGGCGCGCCCACCGCGCACGGCCTGCGCACCTACGTCCTGTTCGCCGGCGGTCTGGACGTGCCGGAGTTCCTGGGCAGCGCCGCCACCTTCACCCTCGGCCGGTTCGGAGGGCACGGCGGCCGCGCGCTGCGCCCGGGCGACGTCCTGCACGGCGGCGAGGCCCGTACGGAGACCTCCGTCGTGCCCCTCGACGACCGGCCGGCCTTCGGCGCCACGTGGTACGTCGGCGCGGTCGAGGGGCCGCACGCCGCCCCCGAGTTCTTCACCGAGGACGACGTCCGCGACTTCTACGCGGCGGACTGGAAGGTCCACTTCAACTCGGCCCGCACCGGCGTCCGCCTCGTCGGCCCCAAGCCGCGCTGGGCCCGCGCGGACGGCGGGGAGGCGGGCCTGCACCCCTCCAACATCCACGACACGCCGTACTCGGTCGGCGCCGTCGACTACACCGGCGACATGCCCGTCCTCCTCGGCCCCGACGGCCCCTCCCTCGGCGGGTTCGTCTGCCCGGCGACGGTGGTCACCGGGCAGCGCTGGAAGCTCGGCCAGCTCCGCCCCGGCGACACCGTCCGCTTCGTCCCGGTGACCCCCGGGGCGGCCGCCGCCCTGCGCCGCGCCCCGGCGGCGGAACCCCGCGCCGACCGGCCGCCCCTGGGCGACGGGGGCGTCCTCGCCCGCCTGCCGGAGACACCCGCGCGCCCCTCGGTCACCTACCGGCGCAGCGGCGACGACAACCTCCTGGTGGAGTACGGCCCGATGCAGCTCGACCTGGCGCTGCGGATGCGCGTCCACGCGCTCGCGGAGGCGCTGGCCGCACGCGGGCTCCCCGGCGTCCTCGACCTCACCCCGGGCATCCGCTCGCTCCAGATCCAGACCGACCCGGACGTGCTGCCGCAGCGCGACCTGCTCGACGTCGTGTTGCGCGTGGAGGAGGAACTGCCCGCCACCGACGACCTGGTGGTGCCCAGCCGGGTCGTGCACCTGCCGCTGTCCTGGGACGACCCGGCGACCCGCGAGGCCATCGAACGGTACGTCGCGGGCGTGCGCGACGACGCCCCCTGGTGCCCGTCGAACATCGAGTTCATCCGCCGCGTCAACGGCCTGGACACGGCCGACGACGTGTACCGGACCGTCTTCGACGCCGAGTACCTGGTCCTCGGCCTGGGCGACGTCTACCTCGGCGCGCCCGTCGCCACCCCGCTGGACCCCCGGCACAGGCTGGTGACGACCAAGTACAACCCGGCGCGCACCTGGACGGCGGAGAACTCGGTCGGCATCGGCGGCGCGTACCTGTGCGTCTACGGCATGGAGGGTCCCGGCGGCTACCAGTTCGTCGGCCGGACGACCCAGGTGTGGTCGCCCTGGCGCCAGCGCGGCGCCTTCGAGGCGGGCAGGCCCTGGCTGATGCGCTTCTTCGACCGCATCAGGTGGTACCCGGTCGGCGCCGACGAACTCCTGGAGCTGCGCGCCGACATCGTCTCCGGCCGCTTCGTCCCGAGGACCGAGGAGGGCACCTTCTCGCTCGCCGCGTACCGGGACTTCCTCGACGCGAACGCGCCCTCGATCGCCGCCTTCCGGGCCCGGCAGGGCGCGGCCTTCCAGGCCGAGCGCGACGCCTGGGAGGCGGCCGGCGAGTTCGCCCGCGCCGAGGCGGCGGCCGAGACCGCCCCGCCGGCGGTGAAGGTCGCGGTGCCGGAGGGCGGCCGGCTGGTCGAGGCCGACTTCACCGCATGCGTCTGGCAGGTCAGCGTCGAGGTCGGCGACCGCGTGTCGGCGGGTCAGCAGCTCGTCGCCCTGGAGGCGATGAAGATGGAGTCCCCCGTGACGGCCCCCGCCGAGGGCGTCGTCGCGGAGATCCTGATCAGGCCGGGCAGCCAGGTCGAGGCGGGCACCGCCCTCGTCGTCCTGGCCCCCGTCGAGACCGCGGAGGTGACGGTGTGAGCACCGCGCTGGAACGGGTGCGGGCCGCGTACGCCCGCATCGCGCAGGTGGACCGCCCGGAGGTGTGGATCGACCTCCGCCCCCGGCAGGACGCGGAGGCGGAGGCCGCCGCGATCGACGCGCGGACCGCCGCCGGGGAGCGCCTGCCGCTGGCCGGGACGGTCCTCGCCGTGAAGGGCAACATCGACGTCGCCGGCCTCCCGACCACCGCGGGCTGCCCCTCGTACGCGTACCGGCCCGAGGCCGACGCACCGGCGGTGGCACGGCTGAGGGCGGCCGGGACGGTGGTCCTCGGCACCACCAACCTGGACCAGTTCGCGACCGGCCTGGTCGGCACGCGCAGCCCGTACGGGGCGGTCCGCAACGCCGTCGACGCGGCGTACGTCTCCGGCGGGTCCTCGTCCGGGTCGGCGGTCGCGGTCGCCCTCGGTCTGGTGGACCTCGCGCTCGGCACGGACACGGCGGGTTCCGGCCGGGTGCCGGCCGCCTTCAACGGCGTCGTGGGGCTCAAGCCGACCCCCGGTCTGGTGCCGACCGAGGGCGTCGTCCCCGCCTGCGCGTCGCTGGACTGCGTGACGGTCTTCGCCCGTACCCTCTCCGAGGCCGAGCGGGCCCTGTCCTTCATGGCGGCGCCGGCGGAACCCGTCGCCGCGCCGCCGCGGCGCCCGGGGCCGTGGCGGATCGGGGTCCCGGACGCCCGGCGGCTCGGCGAGCTGGACGGGGGCTGGGCGGAGGCGTACGAAGCGGCGGCGGCCCGGCTCGCCGACGCGGGCGCCGAACTGCTGCCCGTGGACCCGGAACCGTTCACCGAGGCCGCCGCGATGCTGTACGAGGGGGCGTTCGTCGCCGAGCGGTACGCGGCCGTCGGCGCCTTCGTCGACGCCCACGCGGGCGAGCCGGACCTCGACCCGACGGTGGCCGGGATCGTCTCCGGGGCGCGCGACGTCCCGGCCCACCGCCTGTACGCGGACCGGGAGAGGCTGGCCGTCCTGCGCACCCGGGCGCTGGCCTCGCTCGGCGACGCGGACGCGCTGCTCCTGCCGACCGCACCGGGGCACCCGACCCTCGCGGAGGTCGCGGCCGACCCGCTGGGCGCGAACGCCCGGCTCGGCCGGTTCACCAACTCCACCAACCTGTTCGGTCTCGCGGCGGTCGCCGTCCCGGCGGGCGAGGTGGCGGGCCGGCCGTTCGGCGTCATGCTGATCGGCCCGGCCCACACCGACGAACGCCTCGCCCGGATCGCCGCCCCGCTCGCCTCACCGCCCCTGCGTCTGGCCGTGGTGGGCGCGCACCTCACCGGACAGCCCCTCAACGGTCAACTGCCGTCTCTCGGCGGCCGGTTCGTCCGCTCGACCACGACGGCGCCCGCGTACCGGCTGTACGCGCTGGACACCACGCCCCCGAAGCCCGGTCTGGTCCGGGTCCGCGAGGGCGGCGCGGCGATCGAGGCCGAGGTGTGGCGGCTCCCCGCCGAGGGGCTGGGCGCGCTGGTGGCCGCCCTCCCCCGCCCGATGGCCCTCGGCAGCGTGGAACTCGCGGACGGCACCTCCGTCCCCGGCTTCCTCTGCGAGCCCGAGGCCCTCGACGGGGCCCGGGAGATCACCGCCCACGGCGGCTGGCGCGCGGCGCTCCCCTCGCTCGCCGGTCTCCTGGAGTCCGGGCGCGCCCTTCCCCGCGAGTGAGGCGCCCGAAGGAGCCCCGAAGAACACGGGCCCCGGCGGCGTCCGGAGCCGGCCCCGGCCGGCTCCACCGGCGGTCCTCGTGGTCGGAGCGACACGGCCGCCGGCCCGGCGGCCGTCCCGAGCGGACCCTTTGAGGCCCGGGGGCAACCCGTTCCGCCACGGCGGACAATGGGGTCTCCGGCCGGCAGGGCCGGAACGGAAGCAGCGCGTGGGCGGCGGCCCGTGTCGAAGCCACCGGTGGACGGACGGCACGGCGGACGTGCCGCCGCCGTCGCCCGGCTCCGCCGCTCGCGCGGTCCGCCGGACGGAACCTGAGGAAGGAAAACGTGACAGAGGCCAGCGACACCCGATCAGCCGTCCAGGAGGCCCCGGGGGCGTCACCGAGCAGGTTGCGGCGTCTGATGCGCCACGTCCCCCTGATCGCCCCCGTCCTCCTGTTCGCCGTTCCCTGCTGGGTGCTTCTGTACGGCGGCCAGAACTGGCCGCTGCCCGCCACCCTGTTCGGCACCGGCCTGTTCGTCCTCGGTCTCGTCGGGATGCCGTTCGCGATGGCGCGCGGCCACGGACGGCGGCAGCAGGACCGGGCGGCGATCGTCGGCGACACCCTGCTGGGCGCGAGCTGGGTCCTGTTCACCTGGTCCGTCCTGCTCGGCGTCCTCCTGCGGCTCGCCCTGACCGTGGCCGGCGTCGGCGAGGGCCAGGACCGGGCCCGGATCGTCACGTGGGCCGTCCTCGGCGTCACCGCCGTACTGCTCGGCTGGGGATACGCCGAGGCCCGACGCGTGCCGCGCGTGCGCCGACTGGAGGTGCGGCTCCCTCGCCTGGGGCCCGGCCTCGACGGCTTCCGCGTCGCCCTCATCACCGACACCCACTACGGCCCGCTGGACCGGGCCCGCTGGTCGGCCCGGGTGTGCGAGACGGTCAACGGCCTGGAGGCCGATCTGGTCTGCCACACCGGTGACATCGCGGACGGCACGGCCGAACGCCGCCGCGCCCAGGCCACACCGCTCGGCACCGTGCGGGCGACCCGGGCCCGTGTCTACGTGACCGGCAACCACGAGTACTACAGCGAGGCCCAGGGCTGGGTCGACCTGATGGACGAGCTGGGCTGGGAGCCGCTGCGCAACCGCCACCTGCTGCTCGACAACGGAGGCGACACCCTCGTGGTCGCCGGCGTCGACGACGTCACCGCCGAGTCCTCCGGCCTGGCGGGCCACCGCGCCCACCTCGCCGGAGCCCTCCAGGGCGCCGATCCCGACCTGCCCGTCCTCCTGCTCGCCCACCAGCCCAAGTTCGTCGACCAGGCAGCGGCCGCCGGCATCGACCTCCAGCTCTCCGGCCACACCCACGGAGGCCAGATCTGGCCCTTCCACCACCTGGTCCGCCTCGACCAGCCCACCGTCGCCGGCCTCAGCCACCACGGCGCCCGCACCCTCCTCTACACCAGCCGCGGCACCGGCTTCTGGGGGCCGCCCTTCCGCGTCTTCGCCCCCAGCGAGATCACCCTGCTCGTCCTCCGCTCCCCGCAGCGGTCGGCCTCTTCGTGAGCCGCCCTCGTCGTCAGCCGCCCTCGTCGTCAGCCGTCCTTTCGTCATCCTTCCGTCACGTGGACGGTGGTCCGTCGCCGGAACCCGGCGGCAACGACCACGGCCGTCTCCGCGCACGACGCGGTCACGGAGGCGGAGGCCGTACGCCGGCGGCGGAGCCTCGGGAACGCGGTCTGCGCCGGCCTCCGGCGCGGCCCCCGGGCCGGCTCCCGCCGCCCCTTCTCCTCTTCGCCGTCGGGGGCGTGTTCCAGCCGTCTTTCCCTCACCCGGTCGGCTCATCAGGATCTAGAGTGTGCGCGTGACCGAGGAGAACCACGCACTCATCGCCGGCCGCTACCGGCTGGTCGAACGTATCGGCCAGGGCGGCATGGGCCGGGTCTGGCGCGGCCTCGACCAGCAACTCTTCGGGCGCGAAGTCGCCATCAAGGAGATCCTCTTCCCTCCGGGCATGACCGAGGCCGATCGCGAGGCGCTGCTCAGGCGGTTCACCGGTGAGGCGCGCGCAGCGGTCACTCTCAGCCACCCGGGGGTCATCACCGTCCATGACGTCGTGGAGCACCGCGGCGCCCCCGTCATCGTCATGGAGCTGATCCGCGGCCGGTCCCTGGCCTCCGAGATCCGCAGCCGCGGCCGGCTGCCCGTGGGGCGGGTGGCGGAGATCGGCGCCGCCGTGCT
This sequence comes from Streptomyces sp. NPDC058758, assembly GCF_042746075.1. Lineage (NCBI taxonomy): Bacteria > Bacillati > Actinomycetota > Actinomycetes > Kitasatosporales > Streptomycetaceae > Streptomyces > Streptomyces sp. NPDC058758. The sequence goes on from NZ_JBHYPS010000010.1 coordinate 134,504, forward strand.
CGACGCGCTGACCGAGGCGCACGCGGCGCGGATCGTCCACCGCGACATCAAGCCGGACAACGTGCTCCTGGCCAAGGACCGGGTCGTCGTGACCGACTTCGGCATCGCCCACCTCGCCGACGCCACGACCAAGCTGAGCCACAGCGGGATCGTCATCGGCACCCCGCAGTACATGCCGCCTGAGCAGCTCGACGGCAAGCGCCCGACTCCTGCCAACGACCTCTGGGCGCTCGGCGCCACCCTGTACCACGCCGTCGAGGGGCGGACCCCGTTCGAGGCGGAGGGACTGCACGCCCTCGCCGTGGCCGTGTTCACCCGTCCGCACCGGCCGCCGGTGCACGCGGGGCCGCTCGCCCCGCTGCTGGACGCGCTGCTCGCCAAGGACCCGGCCGAGCGCGTGGGCGCCGCGGAGGCGGCCGAGATGCTCAGGGTCGTACGGGGCGCCGCCCCCTCCCCCGGCGTCCCCGGCCGCAGGCCCGGGACGCCGGGGGAAGCCGAACCGGGCGGTGGCCCGGGAGCGGGACCCGCTCCCGGCCCGGAGCCGGCGCCGGTGCCGGACGCGCCGGTGGAACCGTCCTCCACCCCGACACCGTCCGTGCCGACCCCCACCGTTCCCGACTCCTCCGGGAGCGGCGCGGGGCCCGCGCGTCACCACGTGCCCGACCGCCCGACTACGCCGCCGGTCGTCGTGGCCCCGGACGAACAGCCGCCCACCCTCGACGCGACGGCCCCGCCGGAGCGGGGCGACCGGACGGCAGGGGGGCACCGGGGCCTCACCCGGCGCTCCGCGGTCCTGGGGACGGCGCTCGCCGTGCTCGCCACGGGCTCGCTCCTGACGTGGTCCCTCACCCGCGACGACGACCCGCGGGGCGGCGGGGCGGGCGGCAGCGGCTCGGCGGCTTCCCCCCTCACGGTACGGATCGGGGTGGACGCGCCCCTCAGCGGCGGGCTCTCCTCGATGGGCACCGGCATCAGGAACTCCGCCGAACTCGCGGTCCGGACCGCCAACGAGACCGGACACGTCCCCGGTGTGACCTTCGAGCTCACGGCCCTGGACGACGGGGCCGATCCTGTCAAGGGCGCGGCCAACGCCACCCGCTTCGTGTCCGACGACAAGCTGGTCGGCGTCGTCGGTCCGCTCAACTCCGCCGTCGCCCGCACCCTGGTGCCCGTGCTCTCCCGTGCGGGCGTGGTCAACGTGTCGCCGGGCAACACCGATCCCGCCCTGACCCTGGGCCCCGACTGGGCCACGGGCACCCTCGCCCGTCCGCACTCCACCTACTTCCGGACGATCGGCACGGATGCCGACCAGGGGCCGTTCGCAGCCCGGTACCTGCACGGCGCCGGAAAGACCAGGCTCTACGTGGTCGACGACGCGAGCCCCCACGGAACCGCCGTCGCCTCCGGCCTCACCGCCGCGTGGAAGAAGCTCGGAGGGACCGTCGTCGGCACCGAGCGAGTCGATCCCGCGGAACGCGACTTCGCGGGCCTCGCCCTCAGGGTGCGGTCCTCGGGGGCCGAAGCCGTCTACTTCGGCGGCTACTACGACACCGCGGCACCGCTGTCCCGGCAGCTCAAGCAAGCGGGCGTGACCATCCCCCTCATGGGCGGCGACGGCATCTTCGACCAGGCGTACCTCACCGGGAACCCCCGGGCCGACGGCGACCTCGCGACCCAGATCGGCGTACCGGCCACGGAGTCGGCGGCAGGGCGCGACTTCCTCTCCCGGTACGAGAAGGCGGGCTACACGCAGCCGCCCGGCTGGTACGGCTCCTACGCTTACGACGCGACCTGGGCCCTCATCGAGGCGGTGAAGGCCGTCGCGGAGCCGAACGGCGGCACCCTTGCCGGTGACGTCCGGGCGAAACTGCCGCAGGCGGTCGAGCGCCTGTCCTTCGACGGCGTCACCGGCCCCGTCGCCTTCGACGGCGGCGACGCGGTCGACCGTCGCCTCACGGTGTATCAGGTGGACGGCGGAAGCTGGCAGGCCAGGACGACCGGCTCCTCCACCCCGTGACGGGGCGCCGCTCGACGGCCTCTCCGTGAAGGACGTGGAGCGCCGGCCTGCACACGCTCGGCCAGGACGCGTCCACCCGTCACGAGCCCGGCCGCGCCTACCACCGCGACGGGCTCCGGGGCCCCGTCCGGCCCACCGGCGGCCTCGGCGCACCGGGCAGCGCCGAGGCCTTCCCGGACACCGGAACCCGCGTCGTACCGCCACCGCCCCGGACCGGGTACGACGTGCCGCAGGGCGCCCTCAGGGGGTGACGATCGGGAAGTTCGGGTCGGGCTTCGTCAGGTAGGAGAAGAGGCGGTCGAGCAGGGCGGGGTCCCCCTCGCTCTCCACGCCGTCCAGGCCCCGGCCCGCGAGCACGCCCAGCAGCCGCTCCTTGGTCAGGGTGAGGACGAGGCCGGGCGGGGTGCGGGGGCCGGCGGTCTCGCGGTGGGTGAGGACGCCGTGGTGGAGGGTGAGGCGGTGGCGGGCCCGCTCGGCCTCAGGGTCGGTGACGACGAGGTCGATCGTGAGGTCGTCGTCCCAGGCCCGGGGGCCGTCGATCCGGATGGCGAGGGAGTCGAGCAGCATGGGGACGGTGAGGGCCATGAGCATCTCGGGGCTCGCGAGGTCGACGATCTCGGCCCGGGGGCCGTCGCGGAGCTCCTTCGCGCCCGTGAGGTAGAAGTTGCGCCAGGTGGCGTTCTCGGCGCCGTGCCCGAGGCGGGTGTAGACCTCGGCGAGGGCGTCCCTGGCCTCCCGGTCGTCGGGGTCGGCGAAGACGACGTGGTTCAGGAGGGTGGCGGCGAAGCGCAGGTCGCCCGCGTCGGCGTACTTCCGTGCCTTGGCGATCGCCTCCACGGGGCCGCCGGCCACGTCCACGTAGCGCCGCGCGAGTTCGACGGGCGGGTGCTCCCACAGGTGGGCCGGGTTGCCGTCGAACCAGCCGAGGTAGCGCTGGTACACGGCCTTGGCGTTGTGGCTGAGCGATCCGTAGTAGCCGCGGGCGTGCCAGGCCTTCTCCAGGGCCGGCGGCAGCCGGAGCGCCTCGGCGATCTCGGTGCCGGTGAGGCCCTCGTTCAGCATGCGCAGGGTCTGGTCGTGCAGGTAGGCGTAGACGTCGCGCTGTTCGGAGAGGAAGCGGACCACGTCGTCGTGGCCCCAGGTGGGCCAGTGGTGGGAGGCGAACGCGACGTCGTAGCGGCCGTGGAAGTACTCGATCGCCTCGTCCAGGTACCGGGCCCAGATCCGGGCGTCGCGGACCAGGGCGCCGCGCAGGGTGAGGACGTTGTGCAGGGTGTGCGTGGCGTTCTCGGCGAGGCAGAGGGCGCGGTGGTCGGGGAAGAGGAAGTTCATCTCGGCCGGGGCCTCGGTGCCGGGGGTGAGCTGGAAGACGACGCGGACGCCGTCGACGGTCTCCTCCTGGCCCGTCCGGGTGATGTCCACGGTGGGCGGCACGAGGGAGAAGGTGCCCGTGGAGGTGGCCTGGCCCAGCCCGACGCCGATCTGCCCCTCCGGCGCCTTGGGGAGCATCACTCCGTACATGTAGCTGGCCCGCCGCCCCATCGCCCCGCCGGCGTACACGTTCTCGCTCACGGCGTGTTCGAGGAAGCCGGCCGGGGCGATGACGGGGACGCCCTGCTCGGTGCCGTGCGGGAGGACGCCGCGCGCGCCGCCGAAGTGGTCGCCGTGCGAGTGGGTGTAGATCAGGCCCGTGACCGGGCGGTCCCCGCGGTGCTCCTTGTAGAGGGCCAGGGCGGCGGCGGCCGTCTCGGTGGAGATGAGGGGGTCGATGACGATCACCCCTCGTTCCCCCTCGACGATCGTCATGTTGGAGATGTCCAGGCCGCGCACCTGGTAGACGCCCTCGGTGACCTCGTACAGGCCCTGGCGGGCGGCGAGGCGGCCCTGGCGCCACAGGCCGGGGTGGGCGGTGTCGGGGCACTCGGCGTCCAGGAAGCGGTAGGCGTCGTTGTCCCAGATCACGCGGCCGTCGGCGGCTTCGACGACTCCGGGCGCGAGGGCGGCGACGAAGCCCCGGTCGGCGTCCGCGAAGTCCCGGGTGTCGTCGAAGGAGGGCAGGGGGTCGCTCATGCGCTCGTGCTCCGATCCGCGAAGGGGTGGAAGGGCCGTGAAACATCTCATCACCGGGCACACCGGCCCGCACGTCGCCGACGCGGCGGACGTCCGGCGCGGGCGTCCCGCCCCGCACCCCCGACGGGACTTGACCGGCGGGGCCCTCTCGCGGGAGAGTCCTTAAAACTTGCACTGCTAGTTTTAAGAGCCGTCCACCGTGCGCCTCGAACTTTCCGAAGAGCGGACCGCCGCACACGCCCCCGCCGGCGTCGACGCGTTCTGACCACCTTTACCCTCCCTGGAGCCGAGTCCATGCGTCCCGTGTACTTCGCCGCCGCCCGGCGCACCCCCATCGGCCGCCTGCGCGGCGCGCTGTCCTCCGTACGCCCCGACGACCTCGCCGCTACCGCCATCCGCGCCGTCCTCGACACCGTGCCCGCCCTCGACCCCGCCCGGATCGACGACGTCTACTGGGGCGCCGCCAACCAGGCCGGCGAGGACAACCGCAACGTCGCCCGCATGGCCGTCCTGCTCGCCGGCCTGCCCGACACCGTCCCCGGCGCCACCCTCAACCGGCTCTGCGCCTCCGGCCTCGAAGCCGTCACCACCGCCGCCCGCGCCATCGCCTCCGGCGAGGCCGACATCGTCCTGGCCGGCGGCTCGGAGTCCATGAGCCGCGCCCCGTTCGTCCTGCCCCGCCCCGACCAGGCCCTGCCCCACCAGCAGGAGATCTTCGACACCAAGCTCGGCTGGCGCCTCACGAACCCCCGCATGAAGGAACTCCACGGCGTGCTCTCCATGGGCGAGACCGCCGAGGAGGTCGCCGCCCGGTACGGCGTCAGCCGCTCCCACCAGGACGCCTTCGCCCTGCGCAGCCACCGCCTCGCCGCCGCCGCCCGCAGGGACGGCCTCTTCGACGCCGAGATCGCCCCCGTCACCCTCGCCGACGGCACCGTCGTCCGGGAGGACGAGTCCATCCGCCCCGACACCACCGCGGTGAAACTGGCCGCCCTCAAGCCCGTCTTCCGCCCCGGCGGCACCGTCACCGCCGGCAACGCCTCCCCCATGAACGACGGCGCCGCCGCCCTCCTCCTCGTCGGCGAGGAGGCCCTGCACGACCTGGACCTCGAACCGCTCGGCCGGTACGTCGCGGGCGCCAGCGCCGGAGTCCACCCCGACGTCATGGGCATCGGCCCCGTCCCCGCCGTCCAGCGCGTCCTCACCCGCACCAAACGCACCCTCGACGCCATCGACACCGCCGAGTTCAACGAGGCCTTCGCCGCCCAGGCCCTCGCCTGCGTCCGCGAACTCGGCATCGACCCCGAACGCGTCAACCCCCAGGGCGGCGCCATCGCCCTCGGCCACCCCCTAGGCGCCTCCGGCGCCCGCCTCCTCACCACCCTCCTCCACCGCATGCACCGCACCGGCGACCACCACGGCCTCGCCACCATGTGCGTCGGCGTCGGCCAGGGCACCGCCATCCTCGTCGACCGCGACTGACCGTCCCCCGCGCCTCCCCCGGGCGGGCCGCCCTCGGGCCGGGGCGCGGGGGCGATGAGATGCGGGCGCGGTGGCCTTTGGGCAGAGTGGGGAAGGAACCTTCCACATCGAGGTGGTCCCCTGTGATCCTGCGCGCCGGAGACGGAACGGACTGATGCGAGGATTCCCGTGACGGCGGAGTGACCGATGTTCCGCAGACGGCCGGCCGACAGCAGCGAGGACCTCCTGGTCCGGCTCGGGTCGCTGACCGCCAGGGCGCGGGAACTGGCCGAGACGCAGCGTTCCCGCGTCGAGCTCGCCGTGGCCCTGCAGCGCGACATGCTGCCCCGGGAGCTTCCCGGTTTTCCGGGCGCCCGGCTGGCCGTCCGCTACGAGCCCGCCAACCACGGGCTCAACGTGGGCGGTGACTGGTACGACGCCTTCCCCCTGCCCGGCGGGCGGATCGGCATGTCCATCGGCGACGTGCAGGGGCACAACATCGAGGCCGCCGCCTTCATGGGGCAGGTCCGCGTGGCACTGCGCGCGCTGGCCTCCGTCACCGGGGACCCGGGAGAGCTGCTCGGCCGCACCAACGACCTGCTGATCTCCTTGGGCGCCGACCTCTTCGCCACCTGCACCTTCCTGCGGCTCGACCCCGCCGCCGGCACCCTGGAGTGCGCCCGGGCCGGTCACATCCCCCACATCTGGGCCACCACCGACGGCCGCTCCGGCATCGACGACGGCGAGGGCGGGCCTCCGCTCGGCGTGTTCCGCGGCGTCGAGTACCCCACCGCCCGCCACCGGCTCACCACCAGCGGTGTCTTCGTCCTCCTGACCGACGGGGTGGTGGAGGGGCCGTCGCTCCACCTCGACGACGGTCTGGACCGGGTGATACGGCTCGCCGGGATCACCGCCGTCGCCGGGTTGGACGTCGACGCGCTCGCCACCGCCGTCATGAAACTGGCGGCCACGGTGGGGCACGAGGACGACGCGGCCGTCCTGGTCGTCGGCCATGACGGCGGCCCGGCCGGCCCCGCGGCCGGGGAGTGAGGGGAGAGGGGACGCGCCCCGGTTCGGCCCGCACCGGCTCGGGCCGGACCTCGCGCCGGTCCCGGACCGTACCGGACGGCGGCGGCCGACACGCAGGGCTCCTTGCCCGGTCGCGGCGGCCCGGGCGGTGTCTGATGGCTGGCGTGTTGGTTATTCGGCAGTTCAGGCCTCTTACCGAGGCGGCTCTGATTTCGCTGGCCGTGGCGGCCTGCTACTACGCGGCCGGACGGCTCGGCCTGCTGGGCGGCCTCGTCGTCGAAAGCACGGTGGTCACCCCCATCTGGCCGCCCACCGGCGTCGCCGTCGCCGCCCTGCTGCTGTTCGGCGCGCGGGTCTGGCCCGGGATCGCCCTCGGCTCCTTCCTCGTCATCGCCTCCCTCACCACCCCGGGGCCCACCACGGTGGTCACCGTGGCGAGCAACACCGTCGCACCGCTCTGCGCCTTCCTGCTGCTGAGGCGGACCGGCTTCCGGCTCGACATGGCGCGGCTGCGCGACGGGCTCGCGCTGGTCTTCCTCGGCGGGTTCGGCGCCATGCTGATCAGCGCGACCGCGGGGGTCGGACTGCAGGTGGTGACGGGCTCCCTGGACAGGAGCGAGTTCTGGGCCGTGTGGCTGGCCTGGTGGGCGGGCGACACGATGGGGGTGCTGCTCGTCGCCCCGCTCCTGCTCGTCCTCGCGGGGCCGGCCGTACGGGTGCGGGTGCGCCGCTGGAAGGAGGCGGTCTTTCTGGGGCTGGCGACCCTGGTCCTCGTCCCCGTGGCGGTGCTCAGCCCGATGAGCCTGCTCTTCCTCGTCTTCCCCCTGCTGGTCTGGACGGCGCTCCGCTTCCAGCTCGCCGGCAGCGTGCTGTGCGCGCTCTTCGCGTCCGTGTTCGCCACCTTCGGGGCGACGTCCGACCGGGGCGCGTTCTTCCGGCTGTCCGACGTCGAGATCATGGTCAAGCTCCAGATGTTCAACGGTTCCGCCTCCCTGACCGCCCTGCTCCTCGCCTCCGTCATCACCGAGCAGCGGGCGACCCGCCGTTCGGTGCGCCGCGCCTGCGAGGAACTGGCGGAGGTCCTGGAGCACCTCGCGGCGGGCGAGCCCTCGCCGGCCCCGTCCGCCGGCTCCCCGCCCGGCCCCGCCGAGGACCGGGCGGCCCCACCCGGCGGACACCGCGATCCGTGACCCCCGCCCCCGCGGTCACCGCCGTACGCCCTGTTCCCGCCGGGAGAGGGGGCGGCCGAGCGGAAGGGCGGCCGGCGTCGGCCGGCGGGTCAGGGCGACGCCGGCGAGGACGACCGCCGCCCCCAGGGCGGTCCGGAGGCCGAAGTCCTCGTGCAGGACGACGGCGCCGAGGGCCACGGAGACCACGGGCAGCAGGTAGCCGACGGTGGCCGTGGGGGTGGCGCCTTCGGCCGCGATGTTCCGGTAGGTGAGGTGGAAGGTGACGCCGGTGGCGACGACGCCGAGGACCACCGTGGCGCCCAGCTGTCCCGGGGTGAACTCGATCGGCGTCAGGCCGCCCGCCGCCAGGGTCGGCGCGGTGAGGACGGTCGCGGCGGTGAGCTGCGCCGCGGACAGCGCGAGGGTCGGGACGCCCCTGCCGACCAGGTGGCGGCCCATGAACAGGAAGCCGACCGCGTAACCGGCCGCCGCGCCGACGATGGCGAGGGCTCCCCAGCCCCCCGCCCCGCCTGCCTCCCACGGCGCGAGGACGAGCACCACCCCGGCGAATCCCAGCAGCAGGCCGGCCACCCGCGCCGGCCGCGGACCGCGTTCGGTGCCGGTGGCCACGCCGAGGAGCAGGGACCACAGGGGGGTCGTGGCGTTCAGGACGCCGGCGACGCCGGAGTCGACGCTCTGCTGCCCGAAGCTGAAGAGGGCGAACGGCAGGGCGTTGCAGAAGAAGGCGGCGACGACGATCCGACCCCAGACGGCCCGGCCGCGGGGCAGCCGCCGGCCGGAGATCCGGCAGAGGGCCAGCAGGGTGACCGCCCCGAGCAGGCACCGGCCGAACGTCACCTGCACCGGCGCCAGCGCCTCCAGGGCCACCTCGATCCAGAGGAAGGTCGAGCCCCAGAGCAGGGCGAGCACGCCGATGCGCGCCCAGGTCCGGCTTCTGTCCGTGACACCGTTCACCGCTTGCCTCCCGATCGGTCCCGTGAGCATCGACGCTGCCGCACACTTCCCGGAAGGACAAGAAAAAGGTTCTGCACCTCCTTTAAGCTGTGCTACATGATGGACGTGAGACGCATGCAGGTCCTGCGCGCCGTGATCAGCAGCGGCTCGGTGACGGCGGCGGCCGCGCACCTCGGCTACACCCCCTCCGCGATCAGCCAGCAGATCGCGGCCCTGGAGAAGGAGGCGGGGATCGCGCTGCTCGAACGGGTCGGCCGGGGAGTGCGGCCCACCGAGGCCGGACTGCTGCTCACCCGGTACACGGCCGTCATCAGCGAGCGCCTCGCCGAGGCCGAGACCGCGCTCGCCGATCTGCGCGCCGGGCGCGAGGGCCGGCTGACCGTCCGGTACTTCGCCTCCGTCGGGCCGACCCTGCTGGCGCCCGCCCTGGCCCGCGTGCGCCGCGCGCACCCGGCGGTCGCGATCGACCCGCGGCTGGCGGACCCCGACGACGCGACGGCCGAGGTGCACCGGGGCGACGCCGACCTGGCCCTGGTCGTCCGGCCGCCGGCCGACGCGCCCCGGCAGGGCCTCCAGGTCGTGCACCTGCTCGACGACCCGTACCGCGCGGTGCTCCCGGCCGGACATCCGCTCGCCCCCCAGCGCGTGCTCGACCTCACCGATCTCGCCGGTGAGCCCTGGGTCCGGAGCGAGCCCCCCGGCCCGTGCCTCGCCCCGGTCACCGACGCCTGCGCCGCGGCGGGCTTCAGCCCGGACTTCGCGGCCACCGCGCAGGACTACGCCACCGCGCAGGGCTTCGTCGCCGCCGGCCTCGGCGTCAGCCTCGTCCCCCGGCTCGGACTGAGCGCCCGCCACCCCGGCGTCGCGGTCCGCCGCGTGAGACGCCCCGAACCGGTCAGGGCGGTCCACGCGGTGGTCCGGGCCGGTGCCCTGGACCACCCCGTCCTGCGCACGCTCCTCGACGCCTTCCGCGAGGCGGCCGGGCCGGGACGGACGGCGCCGGTCGCCGAAGGCCCTTCATAGAATCCGAGTCGTCATGACGGGCGACGAGAGGATTCATCCGTGGACGACGAACGGTGGGAGGAGTTCTCCCGGGAGCGGCCGGGCGGATTCCCGGTGCCCGAGGACGTCCACGAGCAGCTCTGCCGTGCGCGGCGGAAGAGGCTCGGGCCGCCGGACTGACCCTTCCCTCCGGCGGGCCCGTGGAAGCGCGGCGCGTATGCCCGTCCGGGCCGGGTAGGCGCCGACCATGGACGAGACGACCCGGTGGAAGCCCGGCGAGGTCGTGCCGCGCAGCGGCATCTACGCCTGCGACTGCGGCAAGGAACACCTCTGGAGCAAGAGCACCGACGTCCGCGGGCACAGGTTCCCGCCCCTGCCCTACGACTGCGCGGGGCAGGCGTGGACGCTGCGCACCCAGGCGCACCCCGACGCGGACTGACGGCCGCCGTGCGGCTGCGCACCAGCGACCCCCACGCGCCGGGCTGGCGGCGCGTGCCCCACGGCCGCGGCTTCCGCTACCTGGACGCGGACGGCGCGCCGCTGCCCGACGCGGACCGGGAACGGATCCGGGCCCTGGCGGTCCCCCCGGCCTGGCGGGACGTCTGGCTCTGCCCGTGGCCGAACGGGCACATCCAGGCCGTGGGAACGGACGACGCCGGACGGCGCCAGTACCTCTACCATCCGGCGTTCCGCGCGCAGCGGGACGCCGCGAAGCACGAGCACGTGCGGAAGGTGGCCCGCCTCCTGCCCCGCCTGCGCGAAGGGGTCGCCCGTGACCTCGCCGGGCGGGGCCTGACCCGCGCCCGGGTCCTGGCCTGCCTGACCAGGCTGCTCGACCTGGGGTTCCTGCGGATCGGCGGGGAGCGCTACGCCAGGGAGAACGGGAGTTTCGGCCTCACCACGCTGCTGCGGGAGCACGCCGAATGCCGCGGCGGCGAGATCCGTCTCCGCTTTCCCGCCAAGTCCGGCAGGACCCTCAGCCGGAGCCTCGTGGACGAGGAGGCCCACGCGGTGGTCCGGGCGCTGCTCCGGCGCGGGGATCCGGGGCGAAGGCTGTTCGCGTACTGGGAGCACGGGGCGTGGCACGAGGTCCGCGCCGAGGAGCTGAACGGGTACCTGCGGGAGCTGGCGGGGGCGGACGTGACGGCGAAGGACTTCAGGACCTGGTACGCGACCGTGCTGACCGCGGTCGCCCTGGCCGTCTCCGAAGGGACGTCCGACGCCTCCCCGGCCCGGCGGGGGCGGGTCGTGGCCCGCGCGGTCCGCGAGGTCAGCGGATACCTGGGCAACACGCCGGCCGTGTGCCGGGCGTCGTACATCGACCCCCGCGTCATCGAGCTGTACGAGGAGGGCCGCACGATCGCTCCCGCACTCGGCGAGCTGGGGGCGGACGGCCCGTTCGGCGAGCCGGCCACCCACGGGGCGGTCGAGCGGGCGGTGCTGGACCTGCTGCGCCCCCGCCGGCCCTGAACCGGAACGACCGCCCGCCTCCGGGTCCGTTTCACCGCATCGCCTCCGCCTCCGTCCCGTGGGGGCGCGTGCTGCCGGTACCGGGGAGGCGCCGCTGGGCGGGGGGCCTGCGCCGCTCGTCCCACTGGGGTGCGAGCCAGTCGAAGACCAGGTGGTTGTGCCAGCGGCCCTCCTTGAAGTCGACCTCGCGGAAGAGGCCTTGCTCCTGCATTCCGAGGCCGAGGTAGAGGCGCCGGGCGCTGGTGTTGTCCTCCCGGCACATGCACCAGAACCGGTGCCGTCCGAGTTCCTCGAAGCAGAAGGCCGCGGTGAGCCGGGCCGCGTCGGCGCCGGCGAGGGACAGGTTGCGCGCCCTCGGGTGCAGGACGAACGAATGGACGTACGCGCTGCTCCTGCCTTCCAGGTTCACCGCCACGCTGCCGACGAGGGCGTCGTCGTCGTGCTGGGCGACCGCCAGGTGGTAGGTCCGCCGCCGGGGCGAGGCCGCCGCCAGGGCGGCGTGGTGGAGGGCTTCCGCGGCCGCCTGCCTGTCCATCGGGTCCGTGGTGAGGTAGCGCGTGGCCTCGGGGTCGCCCCACATCTCCGCGGCCCGGTCCAGGTCGGACGGCGCCAGCTCCCGGAGTACGACGAACCGTCCGCGGCGGTGCACGAGTCGCCTACCCACGGGCAACGCACCGGCGGGCTCGGAGCGGTCGCGTCATGCGCGCTGCCCCCGCGGTTCCGACGCGTCGAGCGGGCGGGCGTGCGGGACGGCCCCGCCGTCGTGGGCCAGATGGGAGGCCACGATCCGCCCGTACTCGTCCGGACGCTCGACGTGGAGCATGTGGCCGGCGTTCTCGACGACGACGAACCGTCCTCGGGGGTAGCCCGTGGCCAGTCGGCGGGCCCCGTCAGGCGGGGTCAGGACGTCGTCGGCCCCGGTGAAGACCAGCACCGGCACGTCGGGCGGGGACTGCGCCGGGATCCCCGGGGGAAACCACTCGCGGTAGAGATGGCTCCTGAGGTCTTCCAGAACGCCCGGGTCGAGGGCTCCGATCCGGTCCCTGAACTGCGGCACGGGGCCCTGGCCGGCCCCCGCGCCCCCGTCCGCCGCCGTGCCGAAGAAAAGACGCGTCGCCACCTCCAGCAGGGTGGCGCGGTCGCCCCGGTCGCTGGCGGCCTCGGCGCTCTGGAGCCGGGCCCTCAGCTCCGGGCCGGGCCAGGGGCCCGCGCACACTCCGGAGAGGACGACGCGGCGGACCCCCGGCCGGACCTGCCGCAGCATCTGCTGCACCACGAAGCCGCCCAGGCACTGCCCCACGAGGTCGTACCGCGCGAAGCCCAGACTCTCCACGGCCCGCCAGGCGGCTCCGGCCAGGAAGGAGGCGTCGTGGGCGGGCGGCAGGGGGTCGGCCGCGCCGAACCCGGGGAGGTCGACGGTGACGACCGTGGTCCGTGGGGGCAGCGCCTTCTCCAGCCTCCGGGCCCATCCGTGGTTGCGGTGCAGCGCGCCTCCGAAGAGGAAGACCGGCGGGGTGACCTGATCGGGCCCGCGGTTGACGCGACAGGAGTAGGCGAAGCCTTCGTGCCGCAGCGTCAGGATCTCCTCGCTCACAGGGCCTCCCCCGGCACCGGAGGGGTGGGGGCGGGGCGAGGGGGCCACGTCGACGGGCGGGTCACACCGGGAACGTTCATGCCGGGCCAACGAGCCGTGCCGCGATCGGATACGGCGTTGTCCGCTCCCCGCCATGACGCGCGGTCCTCGCTCATGAGGTGCGCGCCGACCGGCTCGCGGGGGAACCGGACCGGGTCGGCGCGGTGGACCGACGCGCACGGCCTCTCCGCCCCACGGGTGGGGCGGAGAGGCCGTGCGGGGCCGCGAGCGCGGTTACAGGGTGCGGGCCAGGCGGTCGGTGAGCAGGCGGGTGAAGCGGGCCGGGTCCGGCAGGTCGCCGCCTTCGGCGAGCAGGGCGCTGCCGTAGATCAGCTCGGCGGTCTCCGCCAGTGCGGGGTCGTCGGCGCCCTTGTCGTGCGCCGTGCGCAGGGCGGTGACGAGCGGATGGGTGGGGTTCAGTTCCAGGATCCGCTTGACCTGCGGCATCTGCTGCCCCATCGCCCGGTACATCTTCTCCAGGGTCGGCGTCACGTCGTGGGCGTCGCCGACGATGCAGGCCGCCGAGGTCGTCAGCCGTGACGACAGGCGGACCTCCTTGACCTGCTCGGACAGGGTGGTGGTCAGCCACGACAGCAGGGCCGCGAAGTCCTGCTCCCGCCGGGCCTTCTCCTCGGCGCCGGTCTCCTCGTCCGCGTCGGCGGACTCCCCGAGGTCGACCTGGCCCTTGGCGATGGACTGCAGGCGGTGGCCGTCGAAGGCCGGGACCCGGTCCACCCACACCTCGTCGACGGGGTCGGTGAGGATCAGGACCTCGTACCCCTTGGCGGCGAAGGCCTCCATGTGCGGGGAGTTCTCGACCGTCGCGCGGGTCTCGCCGGTCAGGTAGTAGATGGTGTCCTGGCCGTCCTTCATGCGCTCGACGTACTCGCGGAGCGTGGTGGTCTTCTCCGGGTCGTGCGTGGAGGCGACCGACACCAGCCCGAGCAGGGCCTCGGTGTTGTCCGCGTCCTCGATCAGGCCCTCCTTCAGCGCCCGGCCGAACTGGTCCCACACCTTCGCGTAGCGCTCGGCGTCCTTGGACTGCATGTCCTTGAGGGCTCCGAGGACCTTCTTGACCAGGCGGCGGCGGACGCCGCGGATCTGCCGGTCGTGCTGGAGGATCTCGCGGGAGACGTTCAGCGACAGGTCGTGGGCGTCCACGACGCCCTTGACGAAGCGCAGGTAGTCGGGCATGAGCGCTTCGCAGTCGTCCATGATGAACACCCGCTTGACGTACAGCTGCACGCCGGACCTGGTGTCGCGGGAGAACAGGTCGAAGGGCGCCTGGGAGGGGATGAACAGCAGCGCCTCGTACTCGAAGGTGCCCTCGGCGCGCATGTGGATCGTCTCGGCCGGCGGCAGCCAGTCGTGGCTGATCTGCTGGTAGAACTCGTGGTACTCCTCCTCGGTCACCTCGCTGCGCGGCCGGGCCCACAGGGCCTTCATCGAGTTCAGCGTGTCGTGGTCGCGGACGGTCCCGCCCTCGTCGTCGGTGCGCTCGGTGGCCATCACGATCGGCCAGCGGATGAAGTCCGAGTACTGCTTGACGATCTGGCGGATCTTCGCTTCGGAGAGGTAGTCGGCGAGCCCGTCCTCGCTGTCGGCGGGCTTGAGGTGGAGGGTGACCGAGGTGCCCACGGGCAGGCCGTCGACGGCCTGGATGTCGTAGGTGCTCTCGCCGTCGGACTCCCACTGGGTGCCGGAGTCGGTGCCGGCCCGCCGGGTGCGCAGGGTGACCTTGTCGGCGACCATGAACGCCGAGTAGAAGCCGACGCCGAACTGCCCGATCAGGTTCTCGGCGGCCGCGGCGTCCTTGGACTCCTTGACCTTCTCCAGGAGGCCGGCGGTGCCGGACTTGGCGATCGTGCCGATCAGTTCCACGAGATCGTCCCGGGTCATGCCGATGCCGTTGTCACGGACGGTCAGCGTGCGGGCCTCCTTGTCGATCTCCAGGCAGATGCGCAGGTCGGCGGCGTCGGTTCCGGCCAGGCCGGGATCGGTCAGCGACTCCAGCCTCAGCTTGTCCAGGGCGTCGGAGGCGTTCGAGATCAGCTCGCGCAGGAAGATGTCCTTGTTCGAGTAGATCGAGTGGATCACCAGGCGGAGCAACTGGCGGGTCTCGGCCTGGAACTCCAGCGTTTCGGCACTGCTGCCCATGGGGTCTCTTTCCGTGTCGGCGTGGTTCGGGGCGGGGCGAGCGGGCCGCACCCGTCGGGTGCGGTTCCGCCCGGCGGGGGTCAGGCGTCGTCGGCGGCCGCTGTCGTCCCCCGGCCTTCGAGGAGGTCCAGGGAGGCGGCGAGGCCGGCGTGGCGGGCGTCGAGGTGGGGGCGCATGCCGGCCAGGGGCGCGACGAGTTCGGCGGCGTCGGCGGCGCCGAGAGCGGCGTGCAGGGCGGCCTGGGCCGAGCGCGCCTCGGGGCCGAGGTGGGCGAGCGCGGTGATCTGCCCGGCGAGGCGGCGCAGGTCGGCGGCGTGGGTGCGGGCCCAGGCGGCGGTGGCGCGTTCGGCGGCCCTGGCCTGGCGGGTGGCCGTCACCCGCTGCTCGCCGGTGGTGCCGGTGGCGCCGGGGCGGCCGCGCAGGTAGCGGCGTTCGGCGGCCTGTCGGCTGGCGACGCCGAGGGGGCCGGCGAGGTCGGCCCAGCTGGCGCCCGCGTCACGGGCGGTCTCGATCAGGCCGGTCTCCCATCCGGTGAGCCGCTCGCGCACCTGCCGCAGCAGCGCCAGGGAGGCCAGGGCCTGCTCGGGACCGGGCCCGGCGGCGTCGGGAGCGCCGTGCCGGGCCCGGCGCAGCACGTCGTCTATGGCCGTGAGGGCCGCCGCGGCGGCGAGAAAGGACGCCGGTCCGCGGGGGTGGTCGGCACGGGTCGTGGACGGCTGGTCGGCCGTGGTCACGGGCACCCCCTCACGATGTCGTCGGTTCGATGACATCATGTGTGTCATCGTTTGGACGACATCCTACAACGGTGGCGGCGCGGTGGGTGGGCGACCCCCTCGCACGGGAGGGGTCACGGGGAGTCGTCGCAGGCGGGGTCGGGGAGCGCGCGCACGAGGTACGGCGGCCGGCCCGGCGGCTCGTCGAGCTGACTGTCGACCACGTAGAGGCGGCACCCGTGCTTCGCCAGCGTGGTGGGCAGGTCGAAGGGTTCGTCCGTGAGGCGGTGGGTGACCGTGCCCGTGCGCAGTTCCCGGTCGAGCCGGGCGATGTAGACGCCCTGCGGGGCCCCGTAGTTGAGCACGGCGTACAGCGTGCGGCCGCGGAGCACCATGCCGTCGGCGCCGAAGGACTGGTCGCCGAGGTCGAGCCGGCTGATCTCCCGGTCGGCGGTGCCGATCCGCCAGACCGCCTCCGTGCCGTTCGACGCGACGAGGAGGGTGGAGCCCGTCCGGTCGGCCACGATGCCGTTCAACAGCCAGTACTGGGGCGGGAACCGGGGGAACGCGGCCCGGACGTCGAGCCAGGGTTCGAGCGGGCCCACGGTCGAGCCCCGGATCTCCGCCCGGTGGATCACGGGGTTGGCCCAGTCGGTGACGTACACCGCGTCCCCGGTCACGGCCAGGTCGTTCAGGTGCGGCGCGCCGAGCGGTCCGTTCTCGGCCGTGCGGCGGGCGAGCAGCCGTCCGTGGCGGTCGTGCACGGTGAGGGTGGCGCCCCCGACGGACAGCACGCGGCCGCGCCGGTCGGTGTGCACGCCCAGGGTGCTGGGGCGGTCCTCCAGCCCGCGCGCCGGGAACGGCGCGAGGTCCGGGGCGTCGATCCGGCCGCGGTAGAGGGTTCCGAGGCCGTCGGAGGAGACGTACAGGGTGCCGTCGGGGGTGATCGCGATCCCCTCGGGCAGCACGCCCGCCTCCCGGGAGACGACGTAGAGGTCGGGCAGGTCCCGCGCGGCGGCGGGTACGGGTGCTCCGGCGAGTGCCGTGAGCAGCAGGGCGGCCGCGAGGCAGGCGGTACGGACGGGAATGCGGCGCATCGGCGCGACCTCCGTGGGAATGCTGCGCGAGTCGAAGGGGACGAGAGGAGCGTGCGGCATCCGCGCGCGGAACGCAGCGCCTTTCGACCCTCGTCGAAAGGGTGCGGCGGGCGGATAATCCCGTGTCATGATCCGTCTTCACTTCACCGCCGAGGACCTGTGCCGGATCACGCTCGCTCCGGCGGCCAACGCGCTGGCGGAGACCGTGCTGGGCGCGAGGCTGGGTCTGCGTCCGGGCGGGCGGGGAGGCGGGGGCCGGAACCCCGGGCAGACGCGTCGCACGCGGTCCGCGGTCCGGCAGTGGGACCGCTCCCCGCGCGGCGGCCCCGGCCTCCGGGCCGGCGTGCTCGCCGAACTGCTCGCGGAGGACGGCTTCGTGCCGGACTTCCTGCTGCAGCCGGGGATCCACGACCTCTCCGGTGCTCTGGAGGCGGCGGTGGCGACGCCCGTGGAGCGGCTGGCGCTCGATCTGGGGATCCCCGAGGCGGAGGGGTGGAACGGCGGCCTGGTCCGGCCCGGCCGGTGGGCGCGCGAGCTGGCCCAGGGCTCCCCGGCCGCGAGCCGGGCCCTGCTCCACGAGACCCGGGACTTCTTCGCGAGGCGGGTGGAACCGCTCTGGCCGCGGATCCGCCGGGACGTCCTCGCCGATCGCGCGCTGCGGTCGGAGATGCTGCTCCGCGGCGGCGTGGAAGCCCTGCTGACGACGCTCGGCACGACCTGGCGGTGGCGGTACCCCACCCTGCACCTGCCGTCGGCGTCGACGTACGACGTCCCGCTGTGCGGGCGGGGGCTGCTGCTGGTCCCCTCGTGGTTCGCGACCGGACCGTCGGTGATGTACCGCCCGGAGGCGGCGACCGTCCTCGTCCACCCCCTGTACGAGGCGGCCGGCGAAGGTGCCGAGGGGGACGAGCGGCCGGAGGCGCTCGCGGCACTCCTTGGCCGCACCCGGGCCCGGGTGCTCGCCCTCCTGCGCACCCCCGCCACCACGACGGCGCTCGCCGAACGCGCCGGCGTCTCCCTCCCGGCGGCCAGTCACCACGCGGGGGTCCTGCGGGCCGCGGGGCTGGTCGACACGGTCCGCACGGGAACGGCCGTCCTGCACAGCCTCACCCCTCTCGGCCACTCCCTGCTGGCCGGAACCGCTCCCTGACGCCCCGTCGCGCCCGGCTCCCCCGCGGGAGCGGTGCCGCGGGGCGGGGTCAGACCAGCAGGACGATCGCCAGCGCGCCCGCCGCGTCGACGACGCCGCACCATTCCGACCAGGCGCGGGGGACGACCCGGCCGGCGCGGTGGTGCGCGAGGTCCCACAGGGCGTGGGCGAACCAGCCGGCGGCCACGACGTACAGCGCGGTCCTGCCGTCCAGGAGGAGGACCGCCGCGGCCCACGCGCAGAAGACGGCGAGGCCGGCGGCCTGGACGGTGAGCGCGCGCCGGTCGCCGAGTTCGCCGCGCGCGGCCCCGAAGGCCAGGTAGCACAGCGGCATGACCACGAGGAGGGCGGCGAGGAAGGAGGTGGGCGGGAGCCCGTCGGCGAAGGTCGCCACGGCGAGGGCGAGGGCGAGCCAGGCCGGCCAGCGGTGGGCGAGGAAGCGGATCGTCGTCATGCGCCCCACTGTCCGGCGCGGGGCCGCTCCGGTCACCGGTTCGCTCCCGGGATGTCCGCCGTCTTGGGCCGGCCGTCCGTGCGGACTAGGGTCGGCGCATGGGGGATCGCGCTGAACGGGTGGTGGCCGTCGTCGGTTTCGAGTCGGCCGAACTCCTCGACATCGCCTGCGTCACCACGGGCCTGGCCCTCGCCAACGCGCTCGGGGACCCGGGTACGCCGTACCGCGTGCGGGTGCTCGCCCCGGGCGGGGCCCCGGTCCGGTGCGGCACCGGGCTCACGCTGGCGGGTGTCGAGTCCCTGGAGCGGACGAGGGGGCCGCTGGACACGCTCGTCGTCTCGGGCGGGCTGGGCGTCGAGCGGTTCGCCGCGGACCCCCGTCTGGTCGGCCACGTCCGGCGTCTCAGCCGCGAGAGCCGGCGGATCGCCTCCGTCTGCACGGGCGCGGCCGTGCTGGCCGCGGCGGGGCTCCTCGACGGCCGGCGGGCCACCACCCACTGGCACTTCGCCCCGCGTCTGGCGAGCGGTTACCCGGACGTACGGGTGGACCCGGCGCCGCTGTGGATCCGCGACGGGAACGTGTACACGTCGGCCGGCATCACCAGCGCGCTGGACCTGACCCTGGCCTTCATCGAGGAGGACCACGGTCCGGAGCCGGCGCGCCAGGTGGCCCGGCACCTCGTCGTCCACATGCAGCGTCCGGGTGACCAGCGCCAGATGAGCGTGTTCACCGCGGCGCCGCCGCCCCGGGAGGACACCGTCCGCGTCCTCGCCTCCTACATCGCCGCGCACCCGAACGACGACCTGAGCACGCCCGCGCTCGCCGCCCGTGCCGGGATGACGCCCCGCCACCTCACCCGGCTCTTCACCCGGTGCCTCGGGGAGCCGCCCGGCCGGTACGTCCGGGGCGTCCGCACGGAGACGGCCGCGCACCTCCTCCTGTCGAGTTCGCTCCCGGTGGCCTCCGTGGCCGCCCGCTGCGGCTTCGGCACTCCGGAGGCCCTGCGCAAGGCGTTCCTGGACCGCTACGGCGTCCCCCCGGCCCGCTACCGCGACGCGGGCGGGCGCTGAAGCGCCGACCGGCGGGCCCGGCCGCCCGCCGGGTGACGCCGCTCCGGCTCCGCGGCGGAGCCGGAGCGGCGTCACCGCGTCAGCGCTGCATGGTCAGCAGGCCCGGCCGGTAGGGCAGGAGGCCGTAGTCGACGCCGTCGGAGCCGGGGCTGCGCCCCTGGTAGAGCAGCTGCAGGTTGCAGGGGTCGACGGTCATGGTCTGGTCGGCACTCGTCCGCAGCAGCTCGCCGTGGCTGATGTCGTTGGTCCAGGTGGCACCGCTGTTGGCCTTGCCGGCGAAGGGGTTGCCCTCCGTCGCGGCCTGCGGCGTCCACGTGCCGTTCAGGCTGGTGGCCGTGAACGAGCGGAAGTAGCGGTGCTCGTTCGCCCCGCGGGCCTCGACGATCATGAGGTAGCGGTTCTGGCCCTGGAGCTTGTAGACCTGCGGGGCCTCGAAGAGGTTCTTCACCGTGTCGCTCATGATCGTCGTGTACGAGGAGCCGAAGCTGCCCGGGAAGTTCCCGAGGGGCATGCTCGACCGGTAGATCCTGCCGTTGTCACCGGCGAAGAACAGGTACATGTTGGACCCGTCGGCGATCAGGGCGTGGTCGATGGGCCCGGTGCCCGAGTCCGTGATCTTGCCGGTGAAGAGCACCTGCTCCGCCGACCAGCCGTTCGGGTTCGTGGGGTCGCTCGACGTGCGGTACGAGAAGGAGGAGCCGCCCCACTGGTAGGCGAGCACCCAGACGTTCTTCGGCGCGAAGTAGAAGAGCGAGGGCGCGACGGCCGTGAACGGAAGGGCGCTCTGCCCGGCCGAGGCCATCTCCGGCCAGGCGGTGAACGGGGTGAAGTTCATCCCGCCCCAGCCCTTGCCCGTCCCCGCGGCTCCGTGGCTCGTCGCGTAGACGACCTGCTTGCCGTTGTGGGGGGCGACGGTGAAGTCCTTGAGCGCCGCCCATTCGGGCCTGGGCTGCGCCAGCGCGCCCGTCGAGGACCAGCGGTACGTCGAGGGGAGCTCGCAGGTGCCCGGGGTGCCGCCCCCGGCGACCTTGACGAGCTGCCACTGCTGGTTGGCACCGTCCCAGTCGTCGTACTGGACGACGTTCGCGCCGTCGGCGGTGGAGCCGCCCTGGACTTCCAGGGCCTTGCCGCTGTGGCGGGCGATGAGCCTGACGTGGCCGTCCGCGCTGTCGGCGAGCCGCCACTGCTGGTTGGTGCCGTTCGCGTCGGACCACTGGACGATCGCGGCGCCGTTGGCGGTGGAGCTGTTCTGGACGTCCAGGACCTTGCCGGAGTGGCGGGACTTGACGCGGTAGTAGCCGTCGCCGGAGGCGACGAACTGCCACTGCTGCTGGTTCTGGTCGTTCCGGGTCCACTGGGTGATGCGGGCGCCGTCGCCGGTCGCCAGGTTGTAGACGTCCAGGGCCTTGCCGCTGGTGCGGTTGACCAGGACGTACCAGGCGTTGGTGTCGACGGTCGCCGCGGCGGCGGGCGGGGCGGTGAGGAGGGTCGCCCCGAGCAGCAGGGACGACAGGACGGCGAGGACGAGGCTCAGGACCAGGGGTGGGCGGCGCAGTCTCATCGGAAGAGCTCCTTCGGGGGGTGGGGAGGGGAGGCGGGGACGGGGTAGGGGTGGAGGTGGCCGCACATGCCGAAGCGCGCATCCGCCGGGCGCTCCAGCCGCGTGACCTCGCCGTGAGCGAGGTGGGAGAGGTCTCCGGTCTTCAGCGCGGCCAGTTGGCCGCCGGTCGCGAGGGCCGCGGCCAGCGGGCCGTCGCGCCAGCGGATCCACCAGGCGTCGAGCAGCTCGCGCTTCAGGCGGTGGGCCGCGGTGTGGAACTCCCGCAGCCCGCCCGCGCGCAGCGCGAGGAAGCCTTCGAGCGCCAGGTCGCGGCGGCGGCGCGCCGCCACGGCGGGGTCGCCGGTCAGGTCGGCCGCCGCCCGGTAGGCGTCGGGATCGGCGAGGACGGGCGGGGGGAAGGTGAAGACGGCGTCGCCGGCCTCGGGGAGCCCGCTGTTCTGCATGAGCACCAGGAGGCGCAGGCCGCCGGCGTTGACGAGCCGGTGGACCGTTCCCGGCGTGAACCAGACGACGTCGCCGGGACGCAGCGGCGTGTCGGCGGAACCGGAGGTGGTGAGGGTCTGGACGCTGCCCTCGCCGCCGGTGACGACGTACGCCTCGGAGCAGACGAGGTGCATGTGGGGGGTGCCGCCGCACAGCCCGTCGGCGGCCTCCCAGTCGTACACCGTCAGGTCGGAGATCCCCACGCCGCCGGGGAGCGGGGTCACCACGGGTGCTCCATGACGTGCCGCGACAGCCGTTGGGGGGTCCAGGCGCCGGCGGCGACGACGATCCGGTAACGGCGCGCCAGGGTGTCGCCCGGGGTCAGCGGCACCTCCTCGTCGAACGCCAGGGAGGGGTTGACGGCGGGGATGGGCTCGCTGCGGACGAACCAGCGGCCGGGGGCGTCCGGATCGTCCAGGAACAGGAGCGTGGAGGCGCGGTCGACCTCGTCGTGCCTGCCGACGAAGGCCAGCCGGTCGCCCTTCCCGCCCATCGCGGGGCCGATCACCTCGCCGCCGGTGAAGTCGCGCGGGCCGCGCCAGAATAGGCCGGAGTATCCGGCGAGTTCCCTGCCCTGGGTGCCGGGGCTGCCGAACACCAGCGCGGTGTCGTGGACGTTGGTCAGCGCGGTGGTGAACTCCAGGGTCCAGGAGTCGTCCTCGACGTCGCGCGCGGTCAGCGTGCGGCGCTCGTCGATCCAGCGCTCCCCCGCCATGGTGTGCCAGGCGAGGTCCTCGGTGATCAGGGCGCGGTCGCGGTCCGTCCCGGCGGAGACGGCGAGGCTGCGCATCGTGCCGAGGTTCGGCAGGTCGACGTAGCCCCGTCCGCGCAGGTAGGTGCCGCCGCCCCAGAAGTTCTGCCCCGACAGCCACGACGCCGTGAACTGGATGCCCTTGTGCCAGCGGTGGTCGTGCGGACGGTATCCGGTGACCACGTCGCCGGCGAGCGTGCGCACCGGGTGCAGGTAGGGCTTGGGGGCCTCGAAGGGGTCCATGACCGGGCGGTGCACGTACCGGAAGAGGTCGACGCCGCGCGTCCGGACGGTCAGCGAGCCGTCGTCCCGGAGGAGTTCGAACGTCATCGGAACACCTCCGGGCGTCCTCCGTGGAGCGAGCCGTAGAACGGGTCGGCCGCGTCGATCTCTCCGCGCCGGACCGGCAGGCCGGTGAGCGCGGCCTTGTACAGGGCGGTGACCAGTTCCATGGTGGTGCGGCCGAGGTCGGGCCGGACGCCCGCCTCGTAGCCGTCGAGGAAGGCCGCGAGCTGGGCGGTGTGCGAGCTGGGCAGGTCGTCCGGCGGTTCCCACTTCGCGTCGGACGACCCGGCGGTGAACGTCCAGTCCGCGTTGGAGTAGCCGTACAGGTGCCGCAGTTCGACCGTGGCGTCGGTGAGGTCGAACCGGAGGTAGCTCTCCTCGCGGGGGGACAGGACGCTGTTGACGACCGTCGCGAGGGCTCCGTTCTCGAAGCGGACCAGGGCCGCGGACACGTCCTCGGTCTGGACGTCGCGCTCCAGGCGGCCGGCCATCGCCCGCACCTCGGCCCATGGGCCGAGCGCGTCGAGCATCAGGTCCATCTGGTGGATGCCGTGGCCCATGGTCGGGCCGCCTCCCTCGCTCCGCCAGGTGCCGCGCCAGGGCACGTCGTAGTAGGCGTCGTCGCGGTACCACGCCGTGACGCACTGCGCGACCAGGGGACGCCCCAGGGCCCCGGACGCGATCCGGTCGCGCAGGTACCGGGCTCCCGAGCCGTAGCGGTGCTGGAACACCGCGCCCGCGAAAGCGGGCCCCTCGGCGGCCTCGACGCGGTCGAGTTCGGCCAGCGACAGGGCCACCGGCTTCTCGCACCACACCCACGCTCCCGCCTCCAGGCAGGCCACGGCCTGCTCGGCGTGGAGGAACGGCGGCGTGCACAGGTGCACGACGTCCGGGCGCTGTTCCCGGAGCATCGTGTGCAGGTCGGTGTGGACGGCGGGGATGCCGTGCCCGGCCGCGAACTCCTCGGCGCGCAGGGCGTCCACGTCGACGGCCGCCACGATCTCCGCGCGGTGGGCCTGGGTCCGGAGGGCGGGGACGTGGCAGACGCCGGCGATCCCGCCCGTTCCGACGATGGCGGTCCTGATCATCCGCCGAGCACCTTCCTGAGGGCGTGGTAGGCGGGCTTGGGCGCCAGGTTCTCGTCGTAGGGCAGCGCGGCGCCCTCGCCGGGGAAGACGGAGGGGATCCACGAGTACTTGTCCGTGTAGTCCCAGACGGTGACGCCGACGCACTTCTCGACCTCCAGGCAGGCCTTGACGTAGTCGGCGTACCAGGTGGCCTGGGTGGCGAGCTTCTCGGGGGTCGCCGGGAGCTCCATCCGGATGTCGAGTTCGGTGACCGCGACCTCGACGCCGAGGTCGGCGAAGCGTTGGATGTTCTCCTTGACGCCGGCGGGGTAGCCGTACTGGAGTGCCAGGTGGCCCTGGAGGCCGAAGCCCTCGACCGGGACGCCGTCGGCCTTCAGCCGCTTGACGAGCTCGTAGTAGGCGTCGCTCTTGGCGTTGATTCCGTCGACGTTGTAGTCGTTGAGGTAGAGCTTGGCGTGCGGGTCGGCCTCGTGGGCCCAGCGCAGGGCGTCGGCGATGTAGCCGGGGCCGAGCGTCTTGTAGAAGACGGACTCGCGGTAGGTGCCGTCCTCGTTGAACGCCTCGTTGACGACGTCCCAGTGGATGACCTGGCCCTTGTAGTGCCGGGCGACGGTCTGGATGTGGTTCTTGAGGACGGGGCGCAGCTCCTCGGCGGTCCAGCTGCGGTCGGTGAGCCAGGCGGGGAGCTGGCTGTGCCAGACGAGCGTGTGGCCGCGGACCTTCTGGTGGTGGTCCTTGGCGAAGGCCATGACCTCGTCGCCGGCGGTGAAGTCGAAGACGCCGGGCTCGGGTTCGGTGGCGTACCACTTCATGGCGTTGCCGGGGGTGGTCTGCCCGAACTCGCTGCCGAGGAGCTTCAGGTAGGCGGCGTCGGTGAACTCGGGGTTGTCGGTGGCGGAGCCGAAGTACTTGTGGTGCTTCTTGGCGAGTTCGCCGAGCGTCCTGGGCTTGGGTTCGGCGTTCGCGGGGGCGGCGGCGAGGCCGGCCGCGACGCAGACGGCGGCGGAGAGGGCGACGAGATGCCGGGACAGGGGCATGGAGGGCTCCTCGGTTCGTGGTCGGGTCAGTCGAGGACGATGGTGGTCAGCGCGCGCGGGGCGAGCGTGGCCGTGAGGGTCGTGCCGTGCGTGGAGGCGACGGCGGCGGGGGTGATCGAGCGGGTCTCGTCGGTGACGTAGGCCTCGGGGTGGCGGTCGTGTCCGCCGCGCAGGGTGAAGGCGGCGGAGGTCTCGGTGGTGGCGGTGTTGAGGATCTGGATGACGCGCCTGCCGTCGGTGTTGCGGAAGGCCGTGACCTGGAGTGCCGGGCCGGCGTGGGTGACCGGGACGCGGACGGCGCCTGGCCGGATGAAGCGGCTGAAGGCGGCCAGCGCCCAGTACCGCTTGGAGACCCGGTAGTCGTCACCGGGGTTGGCGAGCTGGATGAGGCCCCGAGTGGCGCCGAGGGACGCGCCGGTCCAGTAGACGTAGGCGTTGGCGTTGCCGACGGTCAGGGTGTTCTGGATGTCGGCGGCGACGGTGAGGCCGTCGTAGCCGCTGCCGTCGTCCCAGTTCTCGTTCCAGGTGGTGCCGTCCGGTGACCATTCCGACATCCACACGCGCTTGTCGGTGGGCTGCGGGACCGTGGTCGGACCGCTGTAGCGGTGGCCGGTGACGGTGCGTACGGTCCTGTCGGCCTCGGGGTCCGCCTCGATGGCCTCGGTGAAGGCGACCTGCCGGTCCCAGCCGGCGGCGTCGCAGCAGACCACCTCGGTCCTCAGCCCGGAGGCGCGGACGGTCGGTCCGAGCACCTTGAGGAAGTCGACGGCCTGCTGCGGGGTGAAGCGCATCGAGGCGTAGGTCGCCGTCCAGTCGGGTTCGTTGGTGAAGCCCAGGTCGGTGATCCCGATGCCCTCCCGCTGGTAGAACTTCGCGTACTGGAGGAGGTAGTTCGCGTACGCCTGGCGCCACTCGGGCAGCAGCTCGCCGCCGTCGTTCTCGTTCTTGTTCGTCTTCATGAAGGCGGGGGCGCTCCAGGCGTCGGCGAAGAACCGCTTGACGCCGTACGCCTTGGCCTCCTTGGCGAGCCAGACCTGGCCGCCGTCCCAGCCGTCCCAGACGTACTCCGGGGTGGCGTCGGGGCCGCCGGGGTCGGTCGGCAGGATCGTCGGCATGTGGTCGTAGACCCGGTCGGTCGACGAGCCGATGCCGAGGCGCAGGATCGACAGGCCGGCGCCCTTCTCCTTGTCGAGCAGCAGGTCGAGCACCTCGCGCTGCTTGGCGGGGCCGAGGCCGCGGGCGCCGTGCAGCAGGTCGGCCCGCTGGAAGGCCATGGAGAAGCCGAATCCGTCGATGGGCTGGAGGTCGGCGCGGAAGTCGATGGAGGGGCGGGCGGGGGTTTCTGGGTCCGCGGCCGCGACCTGCGTTGTTAGCGCTAACAATATGACGGCCGTCAGGGTGGTCAGACGTTTCACGGGATCTCCTCGGGAGGGGTGGGGCGGGCGGGTCAGCCCTTGGTGGCGCCCGCGGTGAGGCCGCCGATCAGCTGCCGCTCGGCGACGGCGTAGAAGGCGAGGGCGGGGACCATGGCAAGGACGATGTAGGCGAGGACGAGCGCGTAGTCGGTCGAGTACTGGCCCTGGAACTGCTGGACGCCGACCGGGATCGTCTGCCACTTCGGGTCGTTGAACACCAGCAGCGGCAGGAAGAAGTTGTTCCAGCTCGCGACGATCGCCAGGACCGAGACCGTGCCGAGCGCCGGACGCGCCATCGGCAGCAGGATCTTCCAGAAGAAGCGGAACGTGCCGCAGCCGTCCATGACGGCCGCCTCCTCGATCTCCGCCGGGATGGTCCGGAAGAAACCGCGCAGGATGATGATCGTCATGGGGAGCCCGAAGGCCGCCTGCGGGAGGATCACCCCGAGCGGGTTGTCGAGCAGGCCGAAGGTGCGCAGCATGAGGAAGAGCGGCAGGACGGCCACCGCGAACGGGAACATCAGCCCGATCGTGAACAGCCCGTAGAACAGCTCCCTGCCCCGGAAGGCGTAGCGGGCCAGGACGAACGCCGCCATCGCGGAGGCCGCCACCGTGAAGAACGTGGTGCCGATCGCGATGCCCGCGCTGTTGGCGATCTGCCGCCAGAACATCCCGTCGCCGAGGATGCCGGCGTAGTTGCCGACCTTCCACTCCTCCGGCAGCCCGAACGGATTGCTCGTGAGCTCGCCGGTGCTCTTGAACCCGGAGAGCACCGCGTAGACCAGCGGGACGGCGACGAACGCGCCGATCAGCCAGACCACGGCGTGCAGCGACAGGCCCCGTGCCGCCCGGCGGGCGTTCACCGGCCGCCTCCCGTGGTCACGGCGCCGCTCAGGTCACGGCGGAGCACGTAGCGCTGGTAGAAGAGGGAGAAGACCAGGCTGATCATGAACAGCACCACGCTGATCGCACTGGCGTA
Source organism: Streptomyces sp. NPDC058758 (assembly GCF_042746075.1). Taxonomy (NCBI): domain Bacteria; kingdom Bacillati; phylum Actinomycetota; class Actinomycetes; order Kitasatosporales; family Streptomycetaceae; genus Streptomyces; species Streptomyces sp. NPDC058758. The sequence continues at coordinate 161,570 of NZ_JBHYPS010000010.1, forward strand.
GCCGACCTGGTAGCGCTTGAAGCCGAACTGGAACATCGCGATCGCCATCGTCTCGGAGGAGTGGTTGGGGCCGCCCGCGGTCATGACCCAGACGAGGTCGAAGAGCTGGATGGACCCGATGACCGAAAGGAAGACGCTGATCCGGATCGTCGGGCCGAGCAGCGGCAGCGTGACGTGCCGGAAGCGCTGCCAGGCGCCGGCGCCGTCGATGGAGGCGGCCTCCAGGATCTCGGCGGGGATGCCCTGCAGCCCGGCGAGGAAGAGCATCATGTGGAAGCCGAAGTACTTCCAGACCATGACCACGAAGAGGGTCGGCATGACCGTCGAGGGGTCGGCGAGCCACCTGCCCTGCAGGCCCTCCAGGCCCAGCAGGCCGGCGAGGTGGTCGGCCATGCCGGAGCCGGGCAGGAAGACCATCGTGAAGAGGACCGCCGTGACGACCTCGGACAGGATGTACGGGGCGAAGAACAGCATCCGGTAGACGGCCCGGCCGCGCAGCCGCTGGTTGAGCAGGACCGCGGTGAACAACGCGAACGGCAGCTGGACCGTGACCGACAGGACGATCAGGTACAGCCCGCGGCCCAGGTCGCCGAGGAAGACCTCGTCCTCGAGGAGCCGGGTGTAGTTCCCGAAGCCGACGAAGTCGTCCATGGGGCCGATCCCGCCCCACTTGAAGAAGCCGGTGAAGACGGCGACGACGATCGGGGCGAGGACGAAGACGAGGAAGAGGACCAGGGCCGGGACGAGGAACCAGGCGACCGAGGCCCAGTCCCGCCAGCCGCGCAGGAGCGACCGGCCCGGGGCGGGCGGGCGGGGGGCCTGCACGGCGTCCTCCCTCCGCTCCTTCGTCAGGGTGGACACGGAGCTAGGCACTCTTCGCAGCCTCGGTGATCGACGCGGTGACCTGCTCGGGCGTCTTCTTGCCCGCGATGAGGTCGGCGACGCTGTCGTTGACCTCCTGCCCGACCGCCGGCGGATAGGCCTGGTCGAGGAAGAGCTGGAAGCCCGTCGCCCTGGCCAGGCTGTCGGCCACCACCTTCTTGTTGGCGTCGGTCAACTGGCCCTCCGCGCCCTTGACCACCGGAAGGTAGCCGTTGGAGGCCAGCAGCTTCGACTCGTTCTCCAGGACGAAGAACCTCAGGAAGTCCAGAGCCTCCTTCGGGGCCCCCTTGCGCAGCGCGAAGCCGCCGCCACCGCCGAACACCTCGGTGATCCTGCCGGCCCCTCCGTCGACCGTCGGGAAGGGGAAGAAGCCCAGGTCCGCTCCGAGGTCGGCACCCGCGTCCTTCTGCACCGACGGTCCCCACTGGCCCATCAGCTCCATGGCGGCCTTGCCGTTGCCCATGGTCGCGGCCTGGCCCCCGGGGGTGGCGTAGCCGGCACCGAGGAAGGCGGGCTGGAAGGGCTGGAGGTCGACCAGCTCCTTGAGGCGGGCGCCCGCCTGGACGAAGCCGTCGCCGGTGAAGTCCTTGGTGGTCGCGGCCTGTTGCAGCGCGGGGAGACCGGCGACGCGCATCGCGAGGTAGGCCCAGTAGTAGTGGCCCGGCCACTTCTCCTTGCCGGCGAGGGCGATCGGGGTGATGCCGGCCGCCTTGAGCTTCCCGACGTCGTCGAGGAGTTCGGCCCAGGTGGCGGGTGGGGTGGTGATCCCGGCCCTGGCGAAGAGCTTCTTGTTGTACCAGAAGCCGACCATGCCGATGTCGTAGGGGACCCCGTAGGTCCGGCCCTCGAACTGGTAGGCCTGGAGCGAGACCGGGGTGAGCTCGGACGACCAGCCGAGCACGTCGGTGAGGTCCTCCACCAGCCCCGCGTCGACCTGCTGCCGCAGCACGCCGCCGCCCCAGGTCTGGAAGACGTCGGGCAGTTTCCCCGACGAGGTGGTCGCGGTCAGCTTGGACTTGAACGCCTCGTTCTCCAGCGAGGTCGTGTCGATCGCGACGTTCGGGTGGGCGGCCGTGAAGGCCGAGGAGATCTGCGGGAAGAGGGACTTGCCGGGTTCGGTGGTGGCGATGTTCCACCACGCGAAGGACACCTTGCCGTCGCCCGCGGGCCCGTCACCGGACCCGCCGGACCCGCAGGCCGCGGTCAGGGAGACGGACAGGGCGGTCAGGCCCGAGAGCGCCAGGAAGTTCCGTCGGCTGGGGAGGGTGCTGGTCATGGGACCTCCGGGGTGGGGAATGCCGGTTCACACTCGAAAAAGTTTCGAAATACTCTCGAATTCTGCGCTGCCACAAACTAGGAACGCGGCGCCCACCGGTCAACCCCTCGCGCCGATTTATCTACGGACAATGCATGTTCACGGGGTTGACAAGCAGGTCGGGCCGCCCGGAAACTCATCGAAAGTTTGCGATACCTATCGTCGGCCGAAGGCGTCCGCACCGAGGAGAGAAGTTGAGCGAACAGCGCCCGACCCTGGCCTTCATCGCCGCGGAAGCAGGAGTTTCCCAAGCCACCGTGTCCAAGGTGATCAACGGCCGCTCCGATGTCGCACCCTCGACGCGCGAACGGATCGAGGGTTTGCTGCAGGCCCACCACTACCTCCCGCCCGGCCGGCAGGGCAGGGCCCGCAGATCGGGACTCGTCGACCTGATCATCGGCGGTCTGGACAGCGCGTGGGCGGTGGAGATACTGCGCGGCGTCGAGGCCGAGTGCGGCCGGCGGAGCGTCGGCACCGTCGTGTCGCTCGTCCCGCCGGGCGAGGCCGCGCCGTCCAGCTGGACCGCGCTCCCGGCCCTGCACCACAGCGACGGCGTCATCCTCGTCACCGCCTCGGTCACCCAGGCCCAGCGCGCCCAGGTCGAGAGGGCGGGGGCGGCGCTGGTCGTCATCGACCCGATCGACCTGCCGGGCAGCGGCGTGCCCAGCGTCGGGGCGACCAACTGGGCCGGCGGCCTCGCGGCCACCGAGCACCTGCTCGAGCTGGGGCACCGCAGGATCGCCACGATCGGCGGGCGCAGGGAAATGCTCTGCAGCCAGGCCCGCATCGACGGCTACCGGGCCGCCCTGGAGCGGGCCGGGGTCGAGGTCGACCGCGACCTGATCCGGTTCGGGGACTTCCAGCACGAGGGCGGGTTCCGGTGCGCCCGGGAGCTGCTCGCCCTGCCCGAGCCGCCGACCGCCGTCTTCGCCGGCAGCGACCAGCAGGCGATGGGCGTCTACGAGGCCGCCCGGCAGGGCGGCCTGCGCATTCCCCAGGACCTCAGCGTGGTCGGCTTCGACGACCTGCCGATGTGCGACTGGCTGTCGCCGCCGCTGACGACGGTGCGTCAGCCGCTGGAGGAGATGGGCCGGGTCGCCGCCCGCACGCTGTTCCAGCTCCTGGACGGCCAGCCCCTGGTCAGCCCCCGGATGGAACTCTCGACCGAGCTCAAGGTCCGCCTCTCCACCGCCCCGCCCCCTTCCTAGGAGACCCCCTTGAACGAGCCCCGGCGCTTCCCCTTCCTCCCCGCGTCCGCGCGCACCCCGCGCGGCCCCGTGCGCCGCCCGGAGGACGGCCGCGTGCCGTCCTCGCCGGCCGAGAGCGTTCCCGTCCCGTGAGCACGTCCTTCGGCGAGCCCGTGCTGCCCGGGTTTCGGCCCGACCCGTCCGTGTGCCGGGTGGGCGCGGACTACTACCTGGTGACCTCCAGCTTCGAATGGTTTCCGGGCCTTCCCGTGTTCCACAGCCGCGACCTCGTGAACTGGCGGCGCGTCGGCTCCGCGCTCGACCGGCCGTCCCAGCTCGACCTCACCGGGTGCGGGCCCTCGCGCGGTCTGTTCGCGCCCACGATCAGGCACCACGACGGGGTGTTCCACCTCGTCTGCACGCTGATGGACGGCCCCGGCCATTTCGTCGTCACGGCGACCGACCCGGCGGGGCCGTGGTCCGAGCCGTGCCGGCTGGAGGGCGAGGGTTTCGACCCGTCGCTGTTCTTCGACGACGGGCCGGGCGAGGGGGACGGGCCGGGCGAGGGCGACGGGCCGGGCGAGGGGGACGGCCGCGCCTGGTTCACCGCAGCCCGCGTCCTGGACGAGGCGGCCGGCCGCACCGAGATCTGGATGCGCGAGTACCTTCCCCGCGAACGGCGGCTCACGGGACCGGAGTACGTCCTGTGGTCGGGGAGCCGGCCGGGCGCCCGGTGGGTGGAGGCCCCGCACCTCTACAGGGTCGACGGCGGCTACCTGCTGCTCACCGCGGAGGGCGGCACCGAGGCGGACCACAGCGTGGTGGCCGCCCGCGCCGGCCACGTGACCGGCCCGTACGAGGGCGTCCCCGGCAACCCGGTGCTGCCTCCCGCCACGGGTCCGGTCACCTGCACCGGGCACGCCGACCTCGTGCGCACCCCGGACGGCGACTGGCGGACCGTCCTCCTGGGCGTGCGTCCGGGCTCCGCCATCGGCCGCGAGACCTTCCTCGCCGCGGTCACCTGGCGGGACGGCCGCCCGGTCTTCTCCCCGGTCGGCCACACGAGCCCCCGCCACCGTCTCCACGACGACTTCGCCGTCCTCTCCGCCGACTGGAACGCCCTGGGCACCCCGCGCGCGCCGTTCTGGACCACCGGCGACGGGCTCCGCCTCCGGCTCCGCCCCGAACGCCTCGGCGAACGCTCCGTCCCCTCCCTCCTGGTCCGCCCCCAGGAGCAACCCGACTGCGACGCCTCCACCGAGCTGCACTTCACCCCCGCCGCACCGGGCGAGGAGGCCGGCCTCGCCGTCGTCCTGGACGACGACGCCCACCTGCTCCTCCTGCGCACAGCGGAAGGACTCGTCCTCCGCCGCGGGCCCGAGGTCCTGGCCCGCGCCGCCCCCTCCCCCGGCCCCGTCCGCCTGGGGGTCCGCGTCCGCGGCTTCGCCCACACCTTCGCCCACGCGGCACCCGACGGCGCCTGGCAGGACCTGGCCACCGTCGAGGCCTCCTTCCTGACCCCCCTGTTCACCAGCGTCCAGGTCGGCGTCTACGCCACCTCCCACGGCCGCCCGTCCACCAACCGAGCGCTTTTCCCGTGGTTTGACCTCGCCTATCCCCCACCGCCGGAGCCGTCGGTCCGGCGGTGACGCCGGCGGGCCGTGCCCGTGCCCCGAAAAGCACCCCTTCACCGCATTCCCCCACAGGGGATTCCGGCCCGATCCCGCATTTCCGTGCGTCTGCGCCCGCGGCTTCACCGAAAAGGCGTGGACGGCTCCACGACGCTTTCCCCGCAGACGCCTTCCGTGTCGAAATGTTTCGACACGGAAGGCGTCTGCATATTCATCTCCAGAACCCCCGCGAAGAAGCAGTGGATTCGAAACATCTTCGAAACCATTGACATGCTCTCGTCGAATTTCCACACTGATTCCCGAGGCGGATTCACTTCTTCGCCGACGCGACACAGCGTCGGCCGCGAATCCTCGTGCCCTGGCGGCACGCCCTCTTTCCCCTGAGCGCGGACACCGCAGACGGAGATTCCCTCTGCCGCGCTCGAAATCATTCCGCATTTCCTTCCCGGAGGTCCCTCCATGCGTTCCCCCACTCCCTTCCCGCCCACCGTCCGCCGGAAGATCGGCGGCCTGGGCGCGGCGCTGCTCGTCGGCGTCCTCGGCTCCACCGCCGTGCTGGTCGCTCCGTCGGCCTCGGAGGCCGCCGAGAGCACGCTCGGCAGCGCCGCGGCGCAGAGCGGCCGGTACTTCGGCACCGCCATCGCGTCGGGCAGGCTCGGCGACGCGACGTACACGACGATCGCGAACCGCGAGTTCGACTCGGTGACCGCCGAGAACGAGATGAAGATCGACGCCACCGAACCCCAGCAGGGCCGGTTCGACTTCACCGCCGGCGACCGCGTCTACAACTGGGCGGTGCAGAACGGCAAGCAGGTACGGGGCCACACCCTGGCCTGGCACTCCCAGCAGCCCGCCTGGATGCAGAACCTCAGCGGCAGCGCGCTGCGCCAGGCCATGAACAACCACATCACCGGCGTGATGACCCACTACAAGGGCAAGATCGCCCAGTGGGACGTCGTGAACGAGGCCTTCGCCGACGGCAGCTCGGGCGCCCGGCGCGACTCCAACCTGCAGCGCAGCGGCAACGACTGGATCGAGGTCGCCTTCCGCACCGCCCGCGCCGCCGACCCGGCCGCCAAGCTCTGCTACAACGACTACAACGTGGAGAACTGGACCTGGGCGAAGACCCAGGCCATGTACGCCATGGTCAAGGACTTCAAGCAGCGCGGCGTGCCCATCGACTGCGTCGGCTTCCAGTCGCACTTCAACAGCGGCAGTCCCTACCACAGCAACTTCCGCACCACCCTCCAGAACTTCGCCGCCCTCGGCGTCGACGTCGCCGTCACCGAACTCGACATCCAGGGCGCCTCGGGCACGACCTACGCCAACGTGACCAACGACTGCCTGGCCGTACCGCGCTGCCTGGGCATCACCGTCTGGGGCGTGCGCGACACGGACTCCTGGCGAGCCGGTGACACGCCGCTGCTGTTCAACGGCGACGGGAGCAAGAAGCCGGCGTACACCTCCGTCCTCGACGCGCTCAACGCCGCCTCCCCCAACCCCAACCCGACTCCCACCCCCACGCCGACCCCCTCCCCCGGCGCCGGACAGATCAAGGGCGTCGCCTCGGGCCGCTGTCTGGACGTGCCCAACGCCGTCACCACCGACGGCACCCAGCTCCAGCTGTGGGACTGCAACGGCCGCACCAACCAGCAGTGGACCTACACCGCCGCGGGTGAGCTGAGGGTCTACGGCGACAAGTGCCTGGACGCCGCCGGCACCGGCAACGGCACCAAGGTGCAGATCTACGGCTGCTGGGGCGGCGACAACCAGAAGTGGCGCCTCAACTCCGACGGTTCCATCGTCGGCGTCCAGTCCGGCCTCTGCCTCGACGCCGTCGGCGCCGGCACCGCCAACGGCACGCCGATCCAGCTCTACTCGTGCTCGAACGGCACCAACCAGCGCTGGACCCGTGCCTGACCCGGAGCGCTGACACCCGCACCACGGAGGGGAGCCAGGGTGACCCTGGCTCCCCTCGGCGCAGTCAGACGGCGGAAGGGTTGCCGTAGTACGCATCGGGGCCGTGCTTGCGGGTGAAGTGGCGGTCCAGGAGGTGCCGCGGGGGCTCGACCGCGCCCAGGGCGAGGGTGTGGAGGGCCATCTCGGCCACCGCCTCGCAGATGACGGCGTGTTCCAGGGACGCGGTGGCGTCGGCGCCCCAGGTGAAGGGGCCGTGGTGGGCCACCAGGGCGCCGGGGACCTCCCGGGCCCGGACGTCGTCACGGCCCAGCAGGTCCACGATGACCTGGCCGGTGTGGTACTCGTAGTCCGTGGCGCACTGCTCCGGGGTGAGGACCTCGGTGACGGGGACGGGACCGTTGAAGGTGTCCGCGTGGGTCGTGCCGAGCACCGGTATCGGGCGCCGGGCCTGGGCGAAGGCGACGGCGTGGGTGGAGTGCGTGTGGGTCACGCCGCCGATGGAGGGGAAGGCCAGGTAGAGGCTCCGGTGCGTCTCCGTGTCGGTGGACGGCCGCAGCCGGCCCTCCACCACGCTGCCGTCGGCCAGCGAGACGACGACCAGGTCCTCTGCGGTCAGGGCGTCGTAGGTCACGCCCGAGGGCTTGATGACGAAGACGCCGGCCTCCCGGTCGACCCCGCTCACGTTGCCCCAGGTGAGGGTGGCGAGACCGGCCCGGGGGATGCGGAGGTTGGCCTCCAGCACCTCGCGGCGCAGCTCCTCGGAGACGGTGGGGTGCACGGAGGGCTCCGTCCTCGTGGTGGCGGTCACAGGCTCTGCGCCAGACGGTGGTACGCCTGGTTCCAGCGCAGTTCGCGCGTGAACCGCCGGACGGTGGTGTCCTCGTCGATGACGGCCAGTTCGGTCCGCAGCATCTCGGCGAGGTCGTCGAGCTCCTCGCCGCCGAGGGCGGTGGTCAGGACGGTGTGGTGCGGCGCTCCGGCCGTCAGCCAGGCCTCGGTGGAGGTACGGAGGTCGGGGCGGGGACGCCAGACGGCGCGGGCGACGGGGAGCTCGGGCAGCGGCTCGGGCGGGGCGACGACGTCGATGTGGTTCGCGACGAGGCGGAACCGGTCGCCCATGTCGGCGAGGCCGACGACGACGGCCGGGCCGGGGTCCGCGTCGAAGACGAGGCGGACCGGGTCCTCGCGTCCGCCGATGCCGAGCGGGTGGATCTCGCAGCTGGGCCTCCCCGTCGTGATCGAAGGGCAGACCTCCAGCATGTGGGCGCCGAGGATGAGTTCCTGACCGGGCGTCAGGTCATAGGTGTAGTCCTCCATGAAGGAGGTGCCGCCGGGCCGTCCGTGGGCCATCGCTTTCAGGGTGCGCAGCAGGGTGGCGGTCTTCCAGTCCCCTTCCCCGCCGAAGCCGTAGCCGTCGGCCATCAGGCGCTGGACGGCGAGGCCGGGCAGCTGGCGCAGGCCGCCGAGGTCCTCGAAGTTGGTGGTGAAGGCGCGGAAGCCGCCTTCGGTGAGGAAGGCGCGCAGTCCGGCCTCGATGCGGGCGGCGTGGCGCAGGGAGTCGTGGCGCTCGCCGCCGGGGCGCAGCTCGGGGGCGAGGGCGTAGAGGTCCTGGTACTCCTTGACGAGGGCGGTGACGGTGGACTCGTCGGCGGCGTCGACCGCGGCGACGAGGTCGTTGACGCCGTAGGTGTTGACCGAGACCCCGAACCGCAGTTGCGCCTCGACCTTGTCGCCCTCGGTGACGGCGACGTCGCGCATGTTGTCGCCGAAGCGGGCGAGTCTGAGGGTGGTGAGTTCGGCGCGGCCGGCGGCGGCGCGGGCCCATCCGGCGATGCGGTCGACGACCTCGGGGGTGGAGACGTGGCCGGCCACGGTCTTGCGCGGGACGCCGAGGCGGGTCTGAACGAAGCCGAACTCGCGGTCGCCGTGGGCGGCCTGGTTCAGGTTCATGAAGTCCATGTCGATGGTGGACCAGGGCAGTGCGCGGTTGGCCTGGGTGTGCAGGTGCAGCAGGGGCTTGCGCAGGGCGTCGAGGCCGGCGATCCACATCTTGGCCGGGGAGAAGGTGTGCATCCAGGCGATCAGGCCGACGCAGCGGTCGTCGGCGTTGGCCTCCAGGCAGAGCGCGCGGATGGCGGCCGCGTCGGTGAGGACCGGCTTCCACACCAGGCGGACGGTCAGCTGGGGCCGGCCGGCGAGGGTGGCGCAGAGCGAGCGGGACTGGTCGGCGACCTGGGCCAGGGTGTCGTCGCCGTAGAGGCCCTGGCTTCCGGTGAGGAACCAGATCTCGCGGTCGGGCTGGGCGAGCGTCATGTCGGGTGTGCTCCTTGGGAGTGCGGGGTTTCCGGCGGGTTCTCGGGGCCGGCCGGGGTGTGGAGGGGCGGCCCGGGCCGGTCAGGCGGTGGTGGCGAGGCGCGCGGTGTTGCGGATCCGTCGCAGGCGGTGCAGGAGGAGGTCGGTGCCGGTGCCGAAGTGGTCGTGCAGGGCGCGGTACTCGCGGAACAGCGCGTCGTAGGCGTCCGCCCGCGCGGGGTCGGGCAGGTACGCGTGGCGCCGGACGCTGCCCATGACGGAGGCCGCGGAGCGGACGTCGGGGTACGCACCCGCGGCGACGGCGGCGTGGATGGCGGAGCCGAGTGCCGGGCCCTGTTCGGAGGTGCCGAGGGAGACGGGGCGGCGGAGCACGTCTGCGTGGATCTGCATGAGCAGGGCGTTCTTCCTGAGCCCTCCGGTGACGATGAACTCCTCGACGGGGATCCCGCCGTTCTCGAAGGTCTCGACGATCGTCCGGGTGCCGTAGGCGGTGGATTCGAGGAGGGCCAGGTAGACGTCCTCGGGCCGGGTGTCGAGGGTGAGGCCGGCGATGACGCCGGAGAGGTGGTGGTCGACCAGGACGGAGCGGTTGCCGTTCATCCAGTCCAGGGCGACCAGGCCGTGCGCGCCGACCGGCTGCCCCGCGGCCTTGCGGGTCAGCAGCCGGTGCAGGTCCTCGCCCGCCGCCTCGGCCTCGGCGCGGTACGACTCGGGGACGCCCTGGCGGAGCCACCAGGCGAAGATGTCGCCGACCGCGCTCTGGCCGGCCTCGTAGCCGTAGGCGCCCTCGACGATGCCGCCGTCGACGACCCCGCAGATGCCGGGGACCTCGGCGAGGGCGGCGCCGTTGAGGACGTGGCAGGTGGAGGTGCCCATGATGGCGAGCATCCGGCCGTTCTCCACGGCTCCCGCCGCGGGCGCGGCGACGTGGGCGTCGACGTTGCCCGCCGCGACGGCGATGCCCTCGGGCAGGCCCGTCCAGCGGGCGGCCGTGGCGCCCAGTCCGCCGACGCGGGAGCCCAACGGCGAGAGCGGGTGTTCCAGGCGCGTGGCGGGGAAGTCGGCGAAGTCCGGGTGGAGCGCGGCGAGGTAGTCCGGCGAGGGGTAGGCGCCGTCCTGGTGGATGCCCTTGTAGCCGGCGGTGCAGGTGTTGCGGGACTCGGTGCCGGTGAGCTGCCAGACGATCCAGTCGGCCGCCTCGATCCAGCGGGCGCAGGCCGCGTAGACGGCGGGGTCCTCCTCCAGGACCTGGAGGGCCTTCGCGTACTGCCATTCGGACGAGATCCTGCCGCCGTACCGTGCGATCCACTTCTCGCCGCGGGCGTGGGCGAGGGCGTTGATGCGGTCGGCCTGCTCCTGGGCCGCGTGGTGCTTCCACAGCTTGGGCCAGGCGTGCGGGCGGCCGGCCCACTCGGGCGTGAGGGCGAGCGGGGTGCCGTCCGGGGTGGTGGGCAGGACCGTGCAGGCGGTGAAGTCGGTGGCGATGCCGATCACGTGCGCCGGGTCGGTTCCGGCGTCGGCGAGCGCCGCGGGCACGGCGGTGCGCAGGACGTCGCGCCAGTCCTCGGGGTGCTGCAGGGCCCAGTCGGGGGGCAGGGGGGCTCCGGTGGAGGGCAGGCGGTCCTCGACGACCGCGTGGCGGTACTCGTGCACCGCCGAACCCAGTTCGGCGCCGTCCCGGACCCTGACCACGACGGCGCGCCCCGAGAGGGTGCCGAAGTCGACTCCGATGGTGCATGCCTCGGGGTGGTGCGGGGCCGCGGGGCCGGAAAGGGCGTGTGGGGTCACGATGCGGTCTCTCTCGTCGGAGCGGGAGCGGGGATCACTCTGATTGTTAACGCTCACAATTCAGTTGAACAAGAGCCGGGCGCAGTTCTGTCGAACATCGGGTGGAGAAGGGGGCCTCTGAAGTGAGCGCTCACTTCGACGGCCGGGGCGGGGCGGCGGCCGCGTCCTGCCGGACGGAAGGCAGGTTCGGCGGCCGGGGCAGGGGCGCCCGACGGTGGGGACGGGACACCCGGCGGCCGGCCGGTACGGAAGCGCCCCGCTACGGGGCGCGGCGGCCGGCGGCGGGGTGCGGCGAACGGCGGCGGGGTGCGGCGAACGGCGAGGGCGCGGGCGGCCCGGCGCGGACACGGACTTCGGCATGGACACGGGCTTCGACGCGGACATGGACTCCGGCACGCTCGTGAACCGTACGGGCGCGGAGGCGGGCGGTACGGGGCCGTACGCGGGCGGTACTGCCCGTACGCGCCGCTGGGCACCGGAGGGCTCGCGTCAGGGGCAGGGCCCGCCGCCGTGCTCCCGGGAGCACGGCGGCGGCGACCGCCCCGCGCGTCAGGCCCGCGCGTCAGGCCTCGCCCGGCGGGCGGGTGCTCGCGCGCATGATGAGCTGCGGTTCCACCAGGAGGTGCTCGGCCTTCCGGGCGCGCCCCTCGATGTGGTCCACCAGGAGGCCGATGCTCCGGCGGCCGATGGCGGCGAAGTCCTGGCGGACCGTCGTCAGCGGCGGAGGGAAGTACTCGGCCTCGGGGATGTCGTCGAAGCCGGCGACGGCCACCTGCGCGGGGGTGCGGATGCCCCCTTCGCGCAGCGCCCTCAGGACGCCGAGCGCCATCTGGTCGTTGGCGACGAAGACGGCCGTGACCGGGGGCGCCCCGCGGCGGCCCAGGGCGAGGCCCGCGAGTTCCTGGCCCGCCCGGTACCCGGACAGCGGGCTCCAGTCCCCCGTCAGGACGCGCGGGGGCTGGATGCCGCTCTCCTCCAGGACGGCGCGCCATCCGGCGGTGCGGGCCTCGCTCTCCAGCCAGTCGCCGGGGCCCGCCACGTGCCAGACGTCGCGGTGCCCGGCGGCGAGCAGGTGCTCGGTGACCATGCGGGCGCCCAGTTCCTGGTCGAGGGAGACCCCGGGCAGGTCGAGCTGGTGGCCGCCCTCCACGGTGACCACGGGGAAGGGCGCGTCCAGCTCGGCGAGCGCCTGGACGTGCGAGCGCTGCGGGGTGATGGCGACGACGCCCTCCACGCCCCAGGCCGCGAGGTGGTCGATGGCGTCCTTGAGCCCCTGCCCCTCCCCGGTGCGCAGACTGACGGTCGAGACGAGGTAGCCCTCCTCGCGGGCCGCCTCCTCCAGGCCGGTCAGGGTGCTGGCGGGGCCGTACAGCGCGGTGTTGACGGCGATGACGCCCAGCGTCCTGGTGCGGCGCGTCACCAGGGCGCGCGCGGCGGAGTTGCGGCGGTAGCCGAGCCGTTCGATGGCCAGGGTGACCTGGTCCCGGGTGGCCGCGCGCACGTTGGGGTGACCGCTCAGCACCCGGGAGACGGTCTGGTGGGACACCCCCGCCTCTCGTGCGACGTCGGCCATCGTCGGCGGGCGGACGTCTTCCGCGGGGTGCGCCACGTTCGCCTCCCTTCTTCGTGCTCACGGCTGTGCGTCGATGCGAGAAAAACCTTATCGCCTCTTGTATCACGCTGTTGTGAGCGCTAACAATCTAGCTCGACCGGGGTGCCGACGCCCTGGCCACCCAGCCGGAACGACGCCGTCCCGGTGGTGCGGGGACACGCGCTGCCGCCGAGCCCGTCCGCCCGGCCGGAACCGCCCTCGACGACGGGATTGCCGGGTAACGCCCATGAAGAAGTTCCGATCCGCATCCGCCCTCCTCGCCGTGACCACCGGCTGCGCCCTGCTCCTGACCGCCTGCGGGCAGAACAGCGAGGGCGGCAGCCAGGAGTCGAAGGACAAGCAGGACCTCACCATCGGCATCGCCATGCCCACCAAGTCCTCGGAGCGGTGGATCGCCGACGGCCGCAACATGACCGAGAGCCTGGAGAAGGCCGGCTTCGCCACGACCCTGCAGTACGGCGAGGACGACCCCGACCAGCAGGTCGCCCAGATCGAGAACATGATCACCCAGGGCGTCGACGCCCTGGTCGTGGCCGCCATCAACGGCGAGGCCCTGTCCAACGTCCTCCAGCAGGCGGCGGACGCCCACATCCCGGTGATCTCCTACGACCGGCTCATCCTGGGCTCCCCGCACGTCGACTACTACGCCTCCTTCGACAACGAGAAGGTCGGCGAGCTCCAGGCCACGTACATCGTCGACAAGCTGGGACTGAAGGGCGACGCGAAGAAGGGCCCCTTCAACATCGAGCTGTTCGCCGGCTCCAACGACGACAACAACACCAAGTACTTCTTCAACGGCGCCATGAAGGTGCTGAAGCCCTACCTCGACGAGAAGCGGCTGGTCGTGCGGTCCGGGCAGACCCGGCTCAACCAGGTCACCACCCTGCGCTGGGACGGCGGGACGGCGCAGAAGCGCATGGACGACCTGCTGACCTCCTCGTACGCCTCGGCCCGGGTCGACGCCGTGCTGTCCCCCTACGACGGCATCTCCATCGGCATCCTCTCCGCGCTGAAGTCCGACGACTACGGAAGCGCCGCCAAGCCGCTGCCGGTCGTCACCGGGCAGGACGCCGAGGTCGCCTCCGTGAAGTCGATCATCGCGGGACAGCAGACGCAGACCGTCTACAAGGACACGCGCGCGCTGGCCCAGGTCGCCGCGGACATGGTGGAGGCCGTCCTCGACGGCAAGAAGCCCGAGACCAACGACGAGACCACCTACGACAACGGCAGGAAGGTGGTTCCGGCCTACCTGCTGGACCCGGTCAGCGTCGACCGGTCGAACTACCGGAAGGTCCTGGTCGACTCCGGCTACATCGACGCCGGGGCGCTGAAGTGACCGCCCTTCTCCAGATGCGGTCCATCGTCAAGGCCTTCCCCGGGGTCAGGGCGCTCTCCGAGGTGACCCTGTCCGTGGAACGCGGCGAGGTGCACGCCCTGTGCGGGGAGAACGGCGCCGGGAAGTCGACCCTGATGAAGGTCCTGTCCGGCGTCCACCCGCACGGGACGTACGAGGGCGAGATCCTCTTCGACGGCGAGCCGTGCCGCTTCAGGGACATCAGGGCCAGCGAGCGGCGCGGGATCGTCATCATCCACCAGGAGCTGGCGCTCGTCCCCCACCTGTCGATCGCCGAGAACGTCTTCCTCGGCAACGAGCCGTCCCGGCGCGGGATCGTCGACTGGCGCGAGGCGCTGCGCCGGGCGTCCGGACTCCTCCGGCGGGTCGGGCTCGACGAGCACCCCGAGACGCGGGTCGCCGACCTCGGGGTCGGCAAGCAGCAGCTCGTGGAGATCGCGAAGGCGCTGGCGAAGGACGTCCGCCTGCTGATCCTCGACGAGCCCACCGCGGCGCTCAACGACGAGGACAGCGCGAAGCTGCTGGGGCTGATGCGGGAGCTGAAGGGCCAGGGCATCACCTCGATCCTCATCTCGCACAAGCTGAACGAGATCGCCCGGATCGCCGACTCCGTCACCATCCTGCGCGACGGGCGCTCCGTCGAGACCCTCGACGTCCGGGACCCGGCCACCACCGAGGAGCGCATCATCCGCGGCATGGTGGGGCGGGACCTCGACAGCCGCTTCCCCGCGCGCACGCCGTACGAGGGCCCGGCCGGCGCCACCCCCGTCCTGGAGATCCGCGACTGGACCGTGCGCCACCCGCTCGACCGCGGCCGCAGGGTCGTCGACGGCGTCTCCCTCCGGGTGCGGCGGGGGGAGATCGTCGGGATCGCGGGACTCATGGGCGCCGGCCGGACCGAACTCGCCATGAGCGTCTTCGGGCGCTCCTACGGCCGCTACGAGCGGGGCACCGTCCTCAAGGACGGCCGGGAGGTGCGGACGCGCACGGTCCCCGAGGCGGTCGCCCACGGCATCGCGTACGTCACCGAGGACCGCAAGCACTACGGTCTCGACCTCGGGGACTCCGTGAGCCGGAACATCTCGCTCGCGTCCCTCGGCTCCCTCGCCCGCCGCGGCGTCGTGGACGGGCACGAGGAACGCCGGGTGGCCGAACGGTACCGGCGCACCATGAACATCAAGGCCCCGAACGTCCTCGAACCGGTCGGCCGCCTGTCCGGCGGCAACCAGCAGAAGGTCGTCCTCAGCAAGTGGATCCTCGCCGGACCGGACGTCCTCGTCCTCGACGAGCCCACGCGCGGGGTCGACGTGGGAGCCAAGTACGAGATCTACACCGTGATCGACCGCCTCGCCGCCGAGGGCAAGGCGATCCTCCTCATCTCCTCCGAACTGCCCGAACTGCTCGGCATGTGCGACCGCATCTACACCATGGCCGCCGGGCGGCTGACCGGCGAGGTCGCCCGTGCCGACGCCACCCAGGAAGTGCTGATGCGGCACATGACGCAGGACTCCCCCGCACCGCGGGCGGCCACCGCCCCCACCGAAGGACACCAGGCATGAGCATCGACGTCGGCAAGGAAGCGACCGTCCCGGCGGCCCCGGGCAGCGGGGCCCCGTCCCCGGGGACACCGGTGACCCGGGTGCTCCTGGACGGTGTGCGGCGGAACATGCGCCAGTACGGCATGCTCTTCGCGCTCGGTCTGATCGTGCTGCTGTTCCAGGTGTGGACGGGCGGCGACCTCCTGCTGCCGCGCAACGTCTCCAACCTGGTGCTGCAGAACAGCTACATCCTCGTCCTGGCCATCGGCATGATGATCGTCATCGTCTCCGGGCACATCGACCTGTCGGTGGGCTCGCTGATGGCCCTGGTGGGCGGCGTCGGGGCGGTGCTCATGGTCGAGCACCACGTCTCCTGGCCCGTCGCGGTGCTCCTCACCCTGCTCCTCGGCGCCGTCGCCGGCGCCCTCCAGGGCTTCTTCGTCGCGTACGTCGGCATACCGTCGTTCATCGTGACCCTCGCCGGCATGCTGCTCTTCCGCGGGCTCACCGAGATCTTCCTCAAGGGGCAGACGCTCGGCCCGTTCCCGGAAGGCCTGCAGAAGGTCGCCAACGGCTTCCTCCCGGAGGTCGGGCCGCGGACGAACTACCACAACCTGACCCTGCTCCTCGGCCTGGGACTCATCGCCTACGTGGTCTTCCAGGAGGTGCGGGACCGCCGCAGGCAGAGGGAGTTCGCCCTGGAGCCGCTCCCCGCGGGCCTGTTCGCGCTGAAGGTGACGGCGCTCGTCGCCGCGGTCCTGGTCACGACCCTGCTGCTCGCCAGCTACAAGGGCGCGCCCGTGGTCCTCCTGATCCTCGCCGTGCTGCTGGTCGGCTTCGGCTACGTGATGCGCAACGCGGTGATCGGCCGCCACGTGTACGCGATCGGCGGCAACCTCCCCGCCGCCAAGCTGTCCGGGGTCAAGGACAGGAAGGTGACCTTCGCGGTCTTCCTCAACATGGGCATGCTCGCGGCGCTCGCCGGGCTCGTCTTCGCGGCGCGCTTCAACGCGGCCTCGCCGAAGGCGGGCGTGAACTTCGAACTGGAGGCCATCGCCGCCGCGTTCATCGGCGGGGCGTCGATGAGCGGGGGCGTCGGGACCGTCCTGGGCGCCATCATCGGCGGCCTGGTCCTCGGCGTGCTCAACAACGGCATGAACCTCGTCGGGGTGGGCACCGACTGGCAGCAGGTCATCAAGGGGCTCGTGCTGCTCGCGGCGGTCGGCTTCGACGTGTGGAACAAGCGCAGGGCGGGCGCCTGACGACGCTCCCGACACGACCGTGCCCGCCGGGATCCCCCACCGGCGGGCACGGCGGTCTCCGGACGCGGTCAGTCGCGGACGCCGAACCTCAGGACCGTCCTCGACCGGTACTCCTCGCCCGGCCGCAGCACCGTCGACGGGTCGCCGGGGCGGTTCGGGGAGTCGGGGAAGTGCTGGGTCTCCAGCGCGACGCCGGAGCTCGCCCCGTAGGGCGTACCGCTCTTGCCGAGGACCGTGCCGTCGAACTGCCCCGCGGTGTAGACCTGGAGCCCTGGCTCCGTGGTCAGCACCTCCATGCGGCGGCCCGTGGCCGGCGCGTACAGGACGGCGGCCCGGCGCGGCGTCCCGGCGCCGCGCGGGGTCAGGACGAAGTTGTGGTCGTACCCGCCGGGTGCGCCGGGGCGTGCCAGGGCGTCGGCGATCCGGAGCGGCCGGCGGAGGTCGAACGCGGTGCCGGAGACCGGGCGGTGGTCCCCGCGGGGGATGAGGTCCGCGTCGACCGGCGTGTAGTGGGAGGCGTCGACGGCCAGTTCGTGGCCGAGGACGTCGCCCGCGCCCTCGCCCTCCAGGTTGAAGTAGGCGTGGTTGGTCAGGTTGACGAGGGTGGGGGCGTCGGTGACGGCCGTGTAGGAGAAGGCGAGTTCGTCGTTCCGGCCGACGAGGCAGCTGACGGTGACGTCCAGGTTGCCCGGGAAGCCCTGGTCGCCGTCCGGACTACGCAGGCGCAGAAGCACACCGGTCCACCCGGGGGTGTGCACGCTCTCGGCCTCCCAGAGGCGGGTGTCGAAGCCGTCCGTTCCGCCGTGCAGGCAGTGGCCCGTCTCCTGGGTGGTGAGCCGGTACGCCGTCCCGTCCAGGGAGAACCGGCCGTGTGCGATGCGGTTCGCGTAGCGGCCGACGGTGGAGCCGAAGTACCGGGCGGTGGTGGCCGTCCGGGCCGGGTCGCGGGGGGCGAGGACGACGTCCGCCGGCGTGCCCCACCGGTCCGGCGCCCACAGTCCGTGGAGGCGGGCGCCGCGGGTGTGCACCTCGGCGGTGAGCCCGCCGGGGAAGCCGAAGGTCCAGCGTTCTCCGGCGTGGGGGTCGGGGCGGCAGACCGGGGGGACACCGGTGAGCGGGGGCGAGGAGGGGTGCATGGAGGTTCCTTGGTCGCGAGGGGGCGCAGCGGGAAAGGGGGCGGGGAAGGACCCCCGCCCCCTCGTGGCCGGGGGTCTACTCCGCCCGTCGGGCTCCGCCGAAGAGGCGCTGGAGGAGGATGAAGACGAACAGCAGGCCGCCGATGACGATGCGGGTCCACCAGGAGCTGAGCGTGCCCTGGAAGCTGATGACGGTCTGGATCAGACCGAGGACCGTCACGCCGAGCGCGGTGCCCAGGACGAAACCGGAACCGCCGGTCAGCAGCGTCCCGCCGATCACGACGGCGGCGATGGCGTCGAGTTCCATGCCGACGGCGTGCAGGGCGTAGCCGGACAGCATGTAGAAGGTCAGCAGCAGGCCTCCGAGGGCGGAGCACAGGCCGCTCACGGCGTACACCATGACCTTGGTGCGGCCCACGGGCAGGCCCATGAGGCGGGCGGAGGACTCGTTGCCGCCCAGGGCGTAGACGGTGCGGCCGAAGCGGGTGTGGTGGAGGACGACGAAGGCGAGGACCAGCACGACCAGGGCGATGACCACGGCGGGCGAGACGAACAGGCCGCCGGGCAGCAGCACCCGGGTCTGGGCGATCCGGGTGGTCGTCGGGTCGGTGATCGAGACGGACTCGGTGCTGATCGTGTAGCAGAGGCCGCGGGCGAGGAACATGCCCGCGAGGGTGACGATGAAGGGCTGGATCTCGAAGGCGTGGATCACCCAGCCCATGAGGGCCCCGCCGCCGGCGCCGACGAGCAGGACCACCGGCACCGCGAGGGCGAGCGGCAGGCCGTTCTGTTCGACGAGCCAGGCGGTCAGCATGGTGGAGAGGGCCACCATGGAGCCGACCGAGAGGTCGATCCCGCCGGTCAGGACGACGAACGTCATGCCGATCGCCACGACGAGCAGGAAGCCGTTGTCGATGAGGACGTTGAGCAGGACCTGCGCGGAGAAGAAGCCTTCGTACCGCACGGAGCCGACCGAGAACATCGCGACCAGCAGGGTGGCCGTCACCACGAGCGGCAGCCGGGCGGCGTGGCGCGCGGAGAAGCGGTGGAGCGGCTTGGTGAGGGTGGTGCTCACGGGTGGACCTCCTGCCGGCGGGCCGTCAGGTCGCCGGCCGCGGGAGCCGGGTCGGGTGCGGTCGTCCGGCGACGGCGCGAAAGGCGCGCGCGGAACGCGGGCGACTGGGCGAGACAGACGACGATGACGACCAGGGCCTTGAAGACGAGGGTGGTCTCGGGCGGCACGCCGAGGGTGTAGATGGTGGTCGAGAGGGTCTGGATGATCAGCGCGCCCAGGACCGTCCCGCCGAGGGAGAAGCGTCCGCCGGTCAGGGCGGTGCCGCCGATGACCACGGCGAGGATCGCGTCCAGTTCGATCCACAGGCCGGCGTTGTTGCCGTCGGCGCTGGACACGTTGGAGCTGATCATCAGGCCGGCCACCGCCGCGCACACGGCGCTGACGACGTAGACCATGACCAGGAGGCCCGCGGCCCGGATGCCGACGAGCCGGCTCGCGACCGGGTTGCCGCCCACCGATTCGATGAGCATGCCGAGGGCGGTCCGCCGGGTGACGAGGGAGGTGGCGGCGACGAGGGCCGCGGCCAGGAGGACGGCGAAGGGGAGGGTGAGCCAGTAGCCGCCGCCGATCATCTTGTAGGCGCCGCTGGAGACGCTGATGATCTGGCCGTCGGTGATCAGCTGGGCCACGCCGCGCCCGGCGACCATGAGGACCAGCGTGGCGACGATGGGCTGGACGCCGAGCCGGGCGACGAGGAAGCCGTTGAGCAGGCCGATCACGGCGGCGACGCCGATCGCGACCGCGATCGCGGCCAGGACGGTGGAGAGGCTGCCGGGGTCCTCCGCGGTGGCGATGTGCTCGCAGGCGAGGGCGCCGGCGATGGCGACCGTGGAGCCGACCGAGAGGTCGATGCCCCGGGTGGCGATGACGAGGGTCATGCCGAGCGAGACCAGGATCAGGGGGGCGCCGAACTGGAGGATGTCGATCAGGCTGCCGTACAGGTGTCCGTTCTGGACGCGGACGGCGAAGAAGTCGTGGGTGAGCGCGACGTTTCCGAGCAGCAGGGCGGCCAGGGCGGCGGCGGGCCAGAACAGCCGGTGTTCGGTGAGCCGCCGGGCGCCGGGGGCCCGGGCCGGGCGCCGGGCGGCGGTGTCGTCAGGTGGTGTCATGAGGTGGCTCCGGTGGCGATGGCGCCCAGGATCCGGTCGGGCGTCAGGGTGGTGTCGTTGGGGAGGGTGGCGACGAGCCGGTGGTCGCGCAGCACGCCGACCCGGTGGCTCAGCCGCAGCACTTCCTCCAGCTCGGCGGAGATGTAGAGGACCGCCGTGCCCTCCGCGGCGAGGCGGCCGACGAGCCGCTGGATCTCCGTCTTGGCGCCGATGTCGATGCCCCGGGTGGGCTCGTCGAGGATCAGCAGCTCGGGGTCGGTGAGCAGCCACCGGGCGAGCAGCACCTTCTGCTGGTTGCCGCCGCTGAGGTTGCGGACCCGGGCCTCGGGGTCGGCCGGGCGGATGTCGAGGGCCTCGGTCCACCGGGCGGCGATCTCGTCCTGCCGGGCGCGCGAGAGGGGCCTGGTCCAGCCGCGCGCGGCCTGGAGGGCGAGCACGATGTTCTCGCGGACGGTGAGTTCGCCGATCAGGCCCTCCGCCTTGCGGTTCTCCGAGCAGAAGGCGATCTTGCGGGCGATCGCGGCGCGCGGGGAGCGCAGGACGGCGCGTTCGCCGTCGATGCGCAGTTCGCCGCCGTCGGCGTGGTCGGCTCCGAAGAGCAGCCGGGCGGCCTCGGTGCGTCCGGATCCGAGGAGTCCGGCGAGACCGATGACCTCGCCCCGGTGGACGTCCAGGTCGTACGGCTGGATGGAGCCGGACCGGGCGAGGCCGCGGGCGCTGAGGAAGGGGGTGCCTTCGGGGGCGGGGGCGGAGGTGCCGTCGTGCGAGGTCTCCGCGAGTGCGTCGAGGGTGCTCAGTTCGCTGCCGACCATGCGGTGGACCAGGGTGACGGGGGTGAGCTCGTCGATCCGGTACTCGCCTTCGAGGCGGCCGTTGCGCAGGACGGTCACCCGGTCGCACAGGTCGAAGACCTGGTCGAGGAAGTGGGTGACGAAGAGGATCGCGACGCCCCGGTCGCGGAGCCGGCGCACCAGGGCGAAGAGCTGGGCGACTTCGTCGCGGTCGAGGCTGGAGGTGGGTTCGTCGAGGACGAGGACCTTCGCCTCGACGTCCACGGCGCGGACGATCGCGACGAGTTGCTGGACGGCGAGGGAGTGCGCGCTCAGCGGGGCGCGGACGTCGAGGTCGAGCTCCAGCTCGGTGATGAGCCGCTCCGCGCGTGCGTGGAGGGCCGACCAGTGGACCAGTCCCAGGCGCCGGGGTTCGCGGCCGATGAGGATGTTCTCGGCGACCGAGAGGTTGGGGCAGAGGTTGACCTCCTGGTAGACCGTGCTGATTCCGGCGTGCTGTGCCTCCAGCGGTTCGGCGAACCGCCGGGGGCCGCCGTCGACGGAGACCGTCCCGGCGTCGGGCGGGTGGACCCCCGTGAGCACCTTGATGAGCGTCGACTTGCCGGCGCCGTTCTCGCCCATCAGCGCGTGGACCTCGCCGGGGAAGAGGCGCAGGTCCACGCCGTCGAGGGCGAGGACGCCGGGGAACGCCTTGCGGATGCCGCGGGCCTCCAGGACGGGCCGGTCGGTGCGGGTGGGGGTGCCGGGGGTGGGTGGGACGGTCATCCGCCCTCCTCTCCTGAGGGGCCGGGGGCGGCGCGGGGCCGCCTCCCGGTCGGGTGCGGGCGGTGGATCAGTACTGGCGGCCGGGCAGGGCGGCCGCGGCCTGGTCCTGGGTGAAGACGCCCTCCTCGACCTCGACCCGCCGCGGGACGTCCTCGCCCGCCGCCACCTTCTTGACGAGCTCCATGAGCTGGTCGCCGAGGAGCGGGTTGCACTCGACGACCACGTTGATCTTCTTGTCCTTCATGGCGACGAAGGCGTCCTTGATGCCGTCGACGGAGATCACCTTGATGTCGGTGCCCGGCTTCTTCCCGGCCTCCTCGATGGCCTGGATGGCGCCCAGGGCCATGTCGTCGTTGTGGGCGTACAGGACGTCGATGTCCTCGTGGGACTTGAGGAAGGCCTGCATGACCTCCTTGCCCTTGGCGCGGGTGAAGTCGCCGGTCTGGGAGGCGACGACCTTGAACTTGGGGTCGCCCTTGACGACGTCGGCGAAGCCGGCCTTGCGGTCGTTGGCGGGTGCGGAGCCGGTGGTGCCCTGGAGCTCGACGACGTTGACCGTCCCGGAACTTCCCTCGTACTCCTTCACGAGCCACTTGCCCGCTTCCTCGCCCTCCTTGACGAAGTCGGAGCCGAGGAAGGTCCGGTAGAGGGAGGTGTCCTGGGAGTCGACCGCGCGGTCGGTGAGGATCACCGGGATGCCGGCGTTCTTCGCCTCCTTGAGGACGGTGTCCCAGCCGGACTCCACCACCGGGGAGAAGGCGATGACGTCCACCTTCTGCTGGATGAAGGTGCGGATCGCCTTGATCTGGTTCTCCTGCTTCTGCTGCGCGTCGGAGAACTTCAGCTCGATGCCGGCCTTCCCGGCCGCCTCGCGCACGGACTGGGTGTTGGCGGTGCGCCATCCGCTCTCGGCTCCCACCTGGGCGAACCCGAGCACCAGCTTGCCGTCGGAGGAGCCCTTGCCGGTGCCGCCGGCTGTTCCGGCGGGCGCGGGCTCGGTGGTGCAGGCGGTGAGCACACCGCCGGTCAGGGCGACGGCGGCGAGGATGCGGAGGGTTCTGTGGGCCATGGCGTGGTTCCTCTCGGGATGTGCGTCGTACCAGGCGGGGCCCGGAAGGGGATGGGCCCGGCGCGGGCATGGCTGCGCGGCGGTGGTCGGGCTGGGCGGAGGCGGGGTGACGCGTCGGCCCCCGACGACCGGTGGGCTGCCGAACGCGACACATTGTGAGCGCTAACAGACTTGTAACTCAAGGGTTCGTACGGCCGTTACCCGTTCTTGATTCGCGGGGGTACTCCGGCGGCGGAGCGCGCCGGAGGCGCGAAAGAGCGGATTCTCAGGCCCTTTTCGAGGCCGTCTCGCCTCGTCGAACGGGGGTGGGCACCCCCGCCGGCCCGAGGTCCGGCCTGCCGTCCGCAGGCGCGGGCCGACAAGCCCGGAGAGCCTGCCGACCGAACTTTGTGAGCGTTAACAGTTTGGCCCGAGGAGCGCCCTCCGCCCGCGAAAGCCCTGCGGGCGGCGGGCGTTGACACGTCCGCGCCACGCTCCATATCGTCGCGACACAATTTCGAACAGCATCCGAGATATCGAACAGTAGGAGTCGTCCCATGTGTTCCACTCGGTCCGGCCCCCCTGGCGGCTTCCCGTGAGTCCTCGGGGGCGGGCCGTCGTCCTCGACGCCCCTGGGACGTTCCGCCTCGTGGAGCACACGCCTCGGCGGCCGGGGCCCGGCGAGGCCCGGGTGCGCGTCCACGCCGTCGGGATCTGCGACAGGGACCGCGACCTCTACCTGGGGCGCGGCCCCGTGCCGTACGCGCGCTATCCGGTCACCCCCGGCCACGAGTGGTCCGGCACCGTCACCGCCGTGGGAGAGGGCGTGCCCGCCTCCCTGATCGGCCGCAAGGTCGTGGGGGAGGGACTGCGGAACTGCGAGACCTGCGCGCCCTGCCGCGACGGCGAGACCCACCTGTGCGCCGCCGGCCGCGGGGAGACGGGATTCACCCTGCCCGGCGCCATGGCCCCCACCCTCGTCCTGCCCGTGCGCCTGCTGCACACACTGGCACCGGACGCCGACCTCACCGCCGCCGCGCTCCTCGAACCGGCCGCCTGCGCCGCCGCCGCGGTCCTCAAGGCGCGCCCCCTGCCCGGCTCGCGGGTGGCCGTCATCGGCGCCGGCACCCTCGGCCTGCTCACCGCGCAGCTCCTCGGCGCCTTCTCCCCGGACGAACTGACGGTCGTCGGCGCGAGCCCCGGCAGGGCCGACCTGTCCCGCCGCTTCGGAGCCACCGACCACCGGACCTGGGACCGCGCCTCCGGGCTCGCGGACCTCGACGCGGTGATCGACACCGCGGGCACGACGTCGAGCGCACGCGCCGCGACCTCCTTCCTGCGGCCGGGAGGACGCCTGGTCCTCGCGGGCACCCCGGCCCAGGAGGCGGAAAGGCTCGACCCCGCCGGGATCGTCGGACGGCAGCTGTCCATCGGAACCGCCTTCGGAGCCTCCTCCGGCGCCTGGTCCTACGCCGTGCGCGCCTTCTCCGCCGGGCGGCTGACACCGCTCGGGCTCCTCACGCACCGGCTGGGCATCGACGAGTTCGGCCGGGCCATGGAGCTCACGGGCAGCGGCGACCCCCGCGTCGGGAAGGTCCTGCTCCGCCCTTGAGGCCCGAAGACCCCGAGACCCGAAGACCTCGGGACCCGAAGACCCCAAGGCCCAAAGGCCCGAGAGCGCGTTCGCGGCGACGGCCATGCCGCACCGGCGGACGGCGACTCCGGGGTGCGTGGCGCTTCGGGGCACGTCGCGGTCCGAGGCGCATCACGCTCCAGGGCGCGTCGCACTTCGAGGCACAGCGCACTCCGGGGCACAGCGCACTCCGGAGTGCCGGCGGCGGACCCGCCCGCCCGGCCGCCGGCACCGGCGCCCCTCGTCGCGGTCGGGACCGTTGACGCCGGCGGCGGGCGTCACTAACGTCCGCTCCGGATCCCCGGCCCATCGACCTCCGCTCGGTCCGGCACCGTTTGGGAGCGCTCCCATGACCGCGCCCCGGCACCGCCTGCCGTGCAGGGGGCGGGCCGCGCACAGAACGAGCACCCGCCCGTCCGAGAGGCGCCGAGCTCTCCACCGGCTCGCGCCGCCTCCGGCTTCTCCCTCCGACGCCCCACGACACCCCGTAGGAGCCGCACATGCCCCCCACCCCGTCCCCGTTATCCGGCCGCTCCCCGCGCCTCTCCGCCGTGCTCCTCGCGGGCGCGCTCCTCCTCGGCGGGCTCGCGACCGCTCCGGCCGCCGCGAGCCCGGCCGCCGCGGCGGCGACCACGGCCGTACGCGTCAACCAGGTCGGCTACCTGCCCGACGGACCGAAGCGCGCCACCGTCGTCACCACGGCGACGCAGGCGCTCGGCTGGCAGCTGCGGAACGCGTCCGGGACGGTGGTCGCCTCCGGCTCCACCGTCCCGCGCGGCGCGGACGCCCCCTCCGGCCAGTCCGTCCAGGTGGCGGACTTCTCCTCGCACCGGCAGACGGGCGACGGATACGTCCTGACCGTGGACGGCAGCAGCAGCGTCCCCTTCGACATCCGCGCGAACCTCTACGACACGCTGCGCTCCGACTCGATGGCGTTCTTCCACCACCAGCGCAGCGGCATCGCGATCGACGCCTCCCTGGTGGGTCCCGCCTACGCCCGCCCGGCCGGACACCTCGGCGTCGCGCCCAACAAGGGCGACACCTCCGTCCCCTGCCAGGCCGGCGTGTGCGACTACACCCGGGACGTCAGGGGCGGCTGGTACGACGCCGGGGACCACGGCAAGTACGTGGTCAACGGCGGCCTCTCCGTCTGGCTGCTCGTCAACTCCTTCGAGCGGGCCGCGCGGACGGGCGGGGAGGCGGCGCTGGGCGACTCCACCCTTCGCGTCCCCGAACGGGGCAACGGCATGCCCGACGTCCTCGACGAGGCGCGGTGGGAGCTCGACTTCCTCATGCGGATGCAGGTGCCCGACGGCAAGCCGTACGCAGGCATGGCGTTCCACAAGATCCACGACGCGGCCTGGACCGGCATGCCGACGCGTCCCGAACAGGACGCCCAGCCGCGCGAACTGCACCGCCCCTCCACGGCGGCCACCCTCAACCTCGCGGCGGCCGCCGCGCAGTGCGCCCGGGTCTTCCGGCCGTACGACTCCGCCTACGCCGACCGCTGTCTGTCGGCCGCCCGCAAGGCCTGGAGCGCCGCGAAGGCCAACCCGGCCCTGTACGCCCCGGACTCCGACAGCACGGGCGGCGGGGCGTACGGCGACACGCGGGTCACCGACGAGTTCTACTGGGCCGCCGCCGAGCTGTACGCGGCCACCGGCGAGAGCGCCTACCGGGACGCGGTCACCTCCTCGCCCTGGCACACCTCCGCCGACGCCCTCGGCCCGTACGGCTTCGGCTGGGCGGACACCGCCGCGCTCGGCCGCCTCGTCCTGGCCACCGTCCCCCACGGGCTGCCCGCCGCCGACACGGCCCGGATCCGCTCCTCGGTGACCGCCGCGGCCGACGGCTACCTCTCCCGGATGGCCGCCCAGGGGTACGCCGTGCCCGTCCCCGCGGACGGCTACTTCTGGGGCTCGAACGGCGAGGTCGCCAACGACGCGATCGTCATGGCCGTCGCCGGGGAGCTGACCGGCGACGCGCGCTACCGCGCCGGCGCCCTGGAGACCATGGACTACCTGCTGGGCCGCAACGCCCTCGGCATCTCCTACGTCACCGGCCACGGCGAGGCGTCCGCGCAGAACCAGCACCACCGCTTCTGGGCGCACCAGCTGGACGCCTCGCTGCCCCACCCGCCGGCCGGCTCGCTCGCGGGCGGTCCCAACAGCGGGCTCCAGGACCCGGTGGCCCAGGAGAGGCTGCGCGGCTGCGCCCCCGCCGCCTGCTACGTCGACCACATCGACTCGTACTCGACCAACGAGGTGGCGGTCAACTGGAACGCCCCGCTGGCCTGGCTCGCCGCCTACGCCGCCGAACGGACCTCCACCGGCGGCGAACCGCCCGCCGCCGCCTGCGCGGTGACCTACGCGGTGAGCAACGTCTGGAGCACCGGCTTCACCGCGGACGTCACCGTCCGGAACACCGGTGCGACGGCCGTGGACGGATGGCAGCTGGCCTGGAGCCAGCCGGACGGCCAGCGCGTCACGAGCGCGTGGAACGCCACCGTCACCCAGAGCGGCACCTCCGTCCGTGCCCGTCCCGCCGACTGGAACCGGACGATCGCCCCCGGCGCGGCCGTGAGCTTCGGAATCCAGGGGACCCACACCGGCTCGGCCCCCTCCCCCACGGCCTTCGCGCTCGACGGGAGCGCCTGCGGCTGACCGCGGGCCGAGGGGCCGGGCCCACCGCCGCGGCCCCTCGGCGCGCATGGATGCCGGCGGCCCGGGAACACGCCCCCACAGCCCCTCCCACGCCGCCGGCACGCGGCCCCGTACCGGGAAAGAGGATCCATGACCGCCACGTACAAGGTCCGGGCGGGCCGGCGCACGGTGCCCGTCAGCCGTCCGGAGAAGGTGCTCTTCCCGGACGACGGCATCACCAAGGCCGATCTCGCCGCCTACTACCGCGCCGTCGCCCCGCGGATGCTGCCGCACCTGCGGGGACGCCCCCTCATGCTGGAGCGCCATCCGGGCGGGATCGGCGGCCGGGGCTTCATGCAGAAGGACGTGCCCGGCCACTTCCCGGACTGGGTCCACCGCGTCGAGCTGCCGAAGGAGGGCGGCACCGTCACGTACGTGCTGTGCGAGGACGCGGCCACCCTCGTCCTGCTCGCCGACCAGGGCTGCGTCACCCTGCACCGGTGGCTGTCCCGGGCCGACCGCCCCGACCACCCGGACCGGCTGGTCTTCGACCTCGACCCGCCGGACGACGACTTCGGCCGCGTGCGGGAGGCCGCGCACCGCCTCCACGAGCTGCTGGACGAGGTGGGACTGCCGGCCCTGCCGATGACCACCGGCTCGCGCGGACTGCACGTCGTCGTCCCGCTCGACCGGAGCCTGCCCTTCGACGGGGTGCGCGCCTTCGCCGCCGACCTCGCCGGCGTGCTCGCCGACCGTCACCCGGACCGGCTCACCACCGAGGTCCGCAAGAAGGACCGGGGCGACCGGCTGTACCTCGACATCCAGCGCAACGGGTACGGGCAGACCGCCGTCGCGCCGTACGCGGTCCGCTCCCGGCCCGGCGCCCCCGTCGCGGCCCCCCTCGCCTGGGACGACCTGGAGGATCCGGACCTCGGGGCGCGCCGCTGGACCCTCGCCGACGCGGACGCGCTCCTGGAGGACGACCCGTGGAGCCCCGCGCCGCGCCCCCGCTCGCTCACCGCGGCGGCGGAGCGGCTGCGCCGGCTCGGTCCCCGCCCCGCCGCGCAGCGGTAGCGTCCGGCGCGCCCGTACGCCCCCCGATTGAGCGGTGCCGGGCGGGGCAGGCGCCCCCACGAAGCCTCTCCCCAGTCCCCCGGAGGTGCCGTGACCCCGCCCGCGCAGCCCCGGCCCGAAGGGCCCGGCCCCTACATCCGAGCGGCCGACTACGTCGCCGCGGCCCTGATCTTCCTCCAGGACAACGTCCTGCTCACCGAAGCCCTGCGGCCCGAACACGTGAAGCCGAGGCTGCTGGGCCACTGGGGCTCCTGCCCCGGCATCACCCTGGTCCACTCGGCCCTCAACACCCTGGTCCGCCGGCGCGGCGCCGACGTCCTGCTGGTCACCGGCCCCGGCCACGGCGCGCCCGCCGTCCACGCCAACCTGTGGCTGGAGGGCACCCACGAGCGCCACGATCCCGCGCTGGCCAGGACGGAAGCCGGACTGCGGGAGCTGGCGCGCCGCTACTGCGCCCCCGACGGCTTCCCCAGCCACCTCTCCCCCGCGGTGCCCGGCACCCTGCACGAGGGCGGGGAGCTCGGCTACGCCCTCTCGACGGCGGTGGGGGCCGCGCTGGACGCCCCCGACCGGATCGTGGCGTGCGTGGTGGGAGACGGGGAGGCGGAGACGGGCCCCACCGCGGGCGCCTGGCACTCCACCAAGTTCCTCGATCCGGTGACCTGCGGAGCGGTCCTGCCCGTGCTCCACCTGAACGGTTACAAGATCTCCTCGCCGACGCTCTTCGCGACGATGACGGACGCGGAGCTCACCGACCTGTTCCGCGGCTACGGCTGGGACCCGCGCCTCGTGGACGAGACCGGGCCCGCGCCCGGAGCCGCCCTCACCGCCGCCGTGCTCGACGCCCACGACGCCATCCGGGAGCTCCAGCGCGGGGCCCGCGCCGGCGACCTCCCCGTGCATCCCGCCTGGCCGATGATCGTGCTGCGCAGCCCCAAGGGGGCCGGTGCGCCGGCCGAGGTCGGGGGCACGCCCCTCGAGGGCACCTTCCACGCCCATCAGGTCCCCCTCCCCCGCGCCCGCGAGGACCGGACGCAGCGGGAGGCCCTGGAGTCCTGGCTCCTCTCGTACCGGCCCCGGGAACTGTTCGACGAGGAGGGGCGGCCGGTTCCGGAAGTCCTCGCCGGGCTGCCGCGGCCGGACGCCCTGATCGGCGCCCAGCCCGCCGCGAACGGAGGACGGCTGCGCCGGCCGCTCCCGCTCCCGTCGCTCGACGCCCACGCCGTCGCGCTCGCCGGGGGTCCGGGGTCCGCGACGGCGAGCCCCACCCGGGTCCTGGGCGGCTGGCTGGCGGAGCTGATGGAGGCGACGGCCGGGCGGCGCGACTTCCGGATCGTCTCCCCCGACGAGCTGGCGTCCAACAAGCTCGACGCGGTCCTGGCGGCCAGCGGCCGCGCGTACGTCTGGCCGGTCGAGGAGTACGCCGAGGACCTGGCCCGGGACGGCCGGGTGATGGAGACGCTGTCCGAGCACAACTGCCAGGGATGGCTCCAGGGGTACCTGCTCTCCGGCCGCCACGGCCTCTTCCCCACCTACGAGGCCTTCGCCTCGATCGTCGACGGCATGGTCAACCAGTACGCGAAGTGGCTGAAGATGTCCCGGGAGGTTCCCTGGCGGGAGCCGGTCAGCAGCCTCACCCACCTCCTCACCAGCGAGGGATGGCGCCAGGAGCACAACGGCTACAGCCACCAGGGCCCCGGGTTCATCAGCAACCTGCTCGACCGCAAGTCCACCGTCACCGGCGTCTACCTGCCTCCCGACGCCAACACCCTGCTGGTCACGATGGAGCGCCTGCTCGACGAGACCGGGAAGGTCAACGCCGTCGTCGCCGGCAAGCACGACGCCGCCCAGTGGCTCGGTCTCGACGCCGCCCGCGAGCACTGCCGGGCGGGCGCTTCCGCGTGGGAGTGGGCCGGCACCGCGGACGGCGGGCCCGCCGAGGCCGTCCTGGCCTGCGCCGGCGGCATCCCCACCGTGGAGTCGCTGGCCGCCGCCGACCTGCTGCGGCGCGACCTTCCCGACGCCCGCGTCCGCTTCGTCAACATCGTCGACCTGTGCGCCCTCGCCCCGCCGGACCGCCACCCCCACGGCATGTCGCCGGAGCGCTTCCACGACCTGTTCGGCGAGGACACCCCGGTGGTCGTCGACTTCCACGGCTACCCCTCGGCCGTGCACCAGCTCCTGCACGGCCGCCCCCGTCCCGACCGCTTCCACGTCCGCGGCTACGTCGAAGAGGGCACGACCACCACCCCGTACGACCTCCTCGCCCTCAACGGGACCACCCGCCACGACCTCGCCCGCACGCTCCTGCGCCACCTGGACCGGCCCTCCGGCTCCGTCCGGCGGCTCGCCGACCGCTACGCGCGCCACCGCGACGAGCTCCGGCGCGAACTGCGCCGCACCGGGGTGGACCCCGCCGAGATCACCGAGTGGAGGTGGCCGGGATGACGGGCGCCGTCCCCGGCGCGGCCGGCCTGCTCACGGACTCGAAAGGAGCTGGGGCGAGAGGTTCTTGATCATGGTGTTGGTCCAGCGGATCTGCCGCAGGGTCCTGGGGTGACAGGCCGAGGCGAGGGCGAGGGCCCCGTCGTCGCGGGTCGCCTGGGCGACCTGGGCGAGCATCTCCCAGTACAGGGAGTTCTCCGTGGCCCGCAGATGCAGATCGCGCAGGTCGCGCAGGAGCAGCGGGCCGGGCTCCGGGCGGCGCCCCACGGCCTCGGCGGCCTTCTCCCCGAGCGTGGTGAGGAACCCCGGGGCGGAGCCGCTCCGGTGCGGTGCGGCGAGGTCAAAGCCGTGGTGCCGGGCCGTCCGCGCCACGCGCTCCACGTGCTCGCGCGACCAGGCCGCGAGGTCGGTGGCCACGTGGTGGACCTCGTGTTCGGCCGAGTGGCGCTCGGCCACCGCGAGGAGCTCCTCCGCGAGGTCCTGTTCGCCGTGGTGGATCGCGCGCAGGACGAGTTCGGTGCCGTTCATCCGTCGCTCCCTTCGCCGTCGCTCCGGTCCGGGCCGGCCGTCTCGGTCACCCGGGCCGCCGGGCCTCCTTCGGTGGCGGGGGCGTCCTCGGGACGGTGGGGGGCGGAGGCGGTGGTCGTGGGCGCGGCGGACGTCTCGCCGTGGGCGCGTTCGAGGAGCCGCAGGGCGGCCGCGGCGGTCTTGAACAGCGGCTGCTTCGAGACCGGGTCCCAGTCGGTGACGGTGGTCTCGTTCGCGGCGCGGCCCGGGGTGGTGGCGTCGGGGGCGTGCCCCGCCGGGGTGTCCCAGTAGCCGTAGTGGAACGGGACGAAGAGCAGCCCCGGCCGTATGTCGGTGATCCTGAGCCGGGCGTGGAGGAGTCCCCTGGGGGTCGCCACCTCCATGAGGTCCCCCTCGTGCGCGTCGAGGGAGCGGGCGTCCCCTGCGGACGCCTCGACCCACACGTCCGGGGCGGCGGCGTTCAGCTGGGGCGCCCGGCCGGTCTTCGTCCGGGTGTGGAAGTGGTACAGCGTGCGGCCGGTGGTGAGCTGGAAGGGGTACGCGTCGCCGGGCTCCTCGTGGGGCGGCAGGTACTCGGCCGCCTTCAGGACGGCCTTGCCGTCGGGGTTCAGCGAGCGGTACTCCACGGCTTCGACGCTCGCCCCGGTGACGAGGTCCTTCCCGTAGGACTCGCACGCGTCCGGGTGCGCCCAGGTGATGCCCGCCCCGTACAGGCGCGGGGTGCCTTCGGGGGCCCGGTCGTGGCAGGGCCACTGGACGCCGCTGCCGCCGCGCAGTCGGGCGTGGCTCAGGCCCGTGTAGTCGCACGGCCGGCCCGCGCTGCAGCGTTTCCACGCCTCGAAGGCGGACTCCGGATCGTGCCAGGTGACCAGCGGGGCGCCGTCCTTGTCGCGGAAGTCCATGCGCCGGGCGTAGTCGAGGAAGATGTCGAGGTCGGGCCGTGCCTCGCCCGGGGGTTCGACGGCCTTGTCGGAGAGGTGGACGGTCCGGTCGGCGTTGGTGAAGGTGCCGGTCTTCTCGCCCCAGGTCGCCGCGGGCAGGACGACGTCGGCGAGCTGGGCGGTCTCGGTCGGGAACAGGTCCTGGGCGACGACGAAGAGGCGGTCCCGGGCGAGGATCGAGCGGATGCGGGAGAGTTCGGGCAGGGAGACGGCCGGGTTGGTGCCGCTGATCCACAGCATGCGCAGCGAGCCCTGCTCGGCGTAGCGGAACATCTGCATCGCGTGCGTGGGAGGGCCGTAGTGCGGGATGGTCCCCGGGTCGACGTTCCACACCCGGGCCAGGTCGGCGACGTGCTCGTCGTTCTGCCAGTTGCGGAAGCCCGGCAGGTCGCCGTCGGCGCCGCACTCGCGGGTGTTCTGGGCGGTGGGCTGCCCGTTCATCTGGAGGACCCCCGCGCCGGGCCGGCCCAGCATGCCGCGGATGAGGTGCAGGTTGTTGACCTGTACGGCCGCCGCGGTCGCCTGGTGGGACTGGTACACGCCCTGCAGCACGGTGGACAGGAGCCGGTCCGCCGTCCCCAGGACCTCCGCGGCTTCCTCGATGCGGGCGGCCGGCACGTCGCAGATGTCCGCGGCCCACCGCGGTGTGCAGGAGGCGAGGCGGGCCTTCAGCTCGTCGAAGCCGACGGTGCGGGCCTCGATGTACGCGGTGTCGGTGCGGCCGGTGCGGACGATCTCGTGTAGGAGGGCGTTCAGCAGGGCGACGTTCGTCCCCGCGCGCGGAGCGAGATGGACCGAGGCCCTGCGCGCCACCGGGGTCGGGCGGGGGTCCACGCACACCAGCCGGGGCGGGTCGGCGCCCTCCAGCCGGTCCAGGATCCGCATCCACTGGACCGGCTGGGTCTCGGCGAGGTTGTGTCCGAACAGGGCGATGACGTCCGCGTGGTCGATGTCGTCGTAGCTTCCCGGCTGCCCGTCGCAGCCGAAAAACTCCTTCAGCGCCTCGGCCGCCGTCGAGGTGCACAGCCGCGTGTTGCCGTCCAGGTGGGGGGTGCCGATGCCGGCCCGGGCGAGCACCGCGAGGGTGTAGTACTCCTCCAGGAAGAGCTGCCCGGAGGTGTAGAAGCCGATCGATCCCGGCCCGCGCTCCTCCAGCAGCTGTCGGGAGCGGGAGACGATCCGGTCCATCGCGGTGCCCCAGTCCGTCTCCACGAGCCGCCCGTCCTCACGGACCAGGGGGCGCGTCAGCCGGTCCTTCGCGGCGTTGGCCTGCCAGCCGAAGAGGTCCTTGGGGCCGAGGCGGCCGTGGTTGACCCGGTCGACGGCCCTTCCCCGTACGCCGACGATGCGGCCGCCCTTGACCGCGATGTCCATGGCGTCGCCGTCGGAATGCAGGATCGAGGCGGCCTGTACCCACCGGTCCACCGCCTCCGGCGCGATCCCGTCCGCCAGGTAGGTGTCCACGCGGGCGGGCCACGGGCGGTGGCGGTCGTACGGCGTACGGCCGCCCCAAGGTCGCGCGATCCTGTCCACCGAATCCTGAATGCCGCCTCCCGGACTCGCGACGATCGCCGGCAGCACCGCGAGTACCCGCCCCGCCCGGGGCTGACACGTCCCGCCCTCCCCGCGTTCCCCTGCCCCCGTGACGGCTCGCGCGTTCACGGGGAGCGCGCGGGCCGGGGGCGCGCTGCCAATCGCGCTCGGACGGGCCCCTGGCGCGCTCGGCCCTCGGGTTCGCGATCACGGCCCCGCCTGGGGCGCCTCGTGCGCCCCGGCCCTCCGCCGTCTTCGACCGGGTCACCCCGTCCCGGCCGCCCGGCGCACCCGGCCGCGCGCGACGAGCTCCAGGGTGAGGGCGGTGGCGACGGCCTGTACGAGGAGGAGCGCGACGAGGACGAACAGCTGCACCGCGCCCGCCTGAAGGGGCGAGGCGCCGCCGAGCAGCATGCCGACGAAGGCGCCGGGCAGGGTGACCAGCCCCACCGTGCGCGTCTGGTCCAGGCCGGGGAGCAGCGCGTCGGCGGCGGCCGGGCGGGCCACCTCCATGCGCGCGTCGCGGTCCGTCAGCCCGAGGGCGAGCGCGGCCTCCACCTCGCCGTGCCGCGTGGCGAGTTCGTCGAGGGCGCGGCGTCCGGCCAGCACGGTGGCGGTGAGCGCGCCGCCGATGAGGATGCCGGCGATCGGGACGAGGGCGATGCCCCGGGGCGGCAGCACTCCGGTGAGGAGGAGGGCGGCGAGGACCGGGAGGACGCCCGCCGCGATGGGGAGGCCCACCCAGGGCCAGGAGCGGCCGGGGGCCGGGACGACGCGCCGGCCGGCCGTGCGGACGGCCACCGCGTACATCAGGAGGAGGAAACAGAGCAGGAGCGGGAGCGCCCGGACGACCCAGCCGATCAGGAGGGAGACGGCGACGAGTTGTACGGTCGCGCGGGCTCCGGCGAAGAGGGTGTCGCGGGCGGGGGCGAGCCGGGCGACCGCGACCACTGTCGCCGCGAGGCCGAGAAGGACGGCCAGGAGCACCCCGAAAGCGACGTTCACGTGGAGGAGCACGGCCCCACCCTAGGCCGGGCCCGCCTCCGCCTCAGCCGTCCCGGAACGACACCCGCGCCCGCCTCGCCGGGGGCCGGGCATCTCCTCGGCCCGGCCCGGCGTCACCCGTGCCTCCCGTGTTGCGCGCGTGCTGCGGAAACGTGAACAGCGTGAACAAGCCGTGGCGGGCGGCGGCGAAGGGGTCCGCGGCGCGCGGGCGACGGCTAGCGTCCCGGTCAGAGCCGTTCCGGGGGCCACCCCCACACGGAACAGAAGCCCGGACCGCACCACCGGACCCGGCCCACCGGCCCGAGCCACTGGACCCGCACCACCGGCCCGAGCCCGCACCACCGGCCCCGCACCACCGGACCCGGCCCACCGGCCGCACGCGCCCGCACCGCCGCGCTCCACGGCCGCTCCGGTTCCACCCGCACCGCCGCGCTCCGCAGCCGCTCCCGGACCCACCCGTGCCGTCGCGCCCGCGGCGGTGCCCTTCCCCTCCAGTCCCGAGGACCCCCGATGCCGTTCTCCCTGCCCGCGGGCGGGCGCCTCACCGTGCTCGCCCTGTCCCTCGCCGTGGCCCTCGGCGCCACCGGTCTCGGCGCTCCCGCCTCGGCCGCCGACCCGGTGTCCCCGTACGGCCCGCAGGCCCCGCGGAACCCGGCCACGGCGGCCAACGGCGCCGCGACCATGCACGGCGACAGCGCCTCCAGCGGCACCACGCCCTACCCGGGGCCGGGGACGGGCGCCGTCGCCTCCTCCCGTACCGCGCTCGCCTCGGCCTGCCCCACCGTGGTCGTGGGCAGCGACGGCTACCCGCTCGCCCTGTGCACCACGATCTTCGGGCAGACGCCGACCGTCCATCTGCTCGACCCCGCCACCGGAGCCGATCTCGCCTCGCTGGCCCTGCCGAAGGGCAGCCTCTTCGGAGGCGTCTACACCTACCTGGACCACGCCGACCGGCTGGTCGTCGTCGACGGGAACGACAACCTGCTGCGCATCGGCCACCGCCGTACCGACTCCGGCTGGGAACTGCGCGTCGACCAGTCCACCCCCCTCGGCGACGCCGTCCCCGCGGGGGACGACATCGTCGGCCTGACCCCCGACTGGGACGGCAGGGTCTGGTTCGCGACCAGCGGCGGCGTGATCGGGACCGTCGACACCGGCACCGGGGCGGTGCGCACCATCGCCACCGGCGAAGGCGTCCAGAACAGCATCTCCACCGTCCCCGGCCGCACCGCCGTCGCCACCGACCACGCCCTCTACCTCCTGTCGGCCGGTCCCGACGGCACCCCGGTCGTGGAGTGGCGGGCCCCCTACGACCGGGGCCCGGCCCGCAAGCCCGGCCAGCTCAGCTGGGGCACGGGCACCACCCCGAGCTTCTTCGGACCGCAGAACGGCACGGAGTACGTCACCATCGTCGACAACGCCGACCCGCACGGGAACCTGCTTGTCTACCGGGTGGCCGGCGGCCCGGAGCCGATCTGCCGGATCCCCGTGCTCACCCAGTACGCCCGCAGCGGCACCGAGGACGCCGTCATCGCCTCCGGCCGCAGCGTCTTCGTCACCAACACCTACGGCTACCCGTACCCGGCGCTGCCCGAGGGCGCTCCGGCGAGCCAACCCTCCTCCGCGAACTTCGACGGCGGTCTCAGCCGCGTCGACGTCGACGCCGACGGGACGGGCTGCTCGGTGGTGTGGAACAGCACGGTGAAGTCCGCCGCGCTGCCCCGGCTCTCCCTGGCCGACGGGAAGATCTACACCGTCTCCGTGACCGGGCCGACCGGCAGCGCCGGCCTCAACACCTTCGCCCAGTACCACCACTCCGTCCTCGACCCGGCCACCGGCGCCCAGCTCAACAGCTCCTACCTGGGCATCGGGCTGATCTACAACCCGCTCCAGATGCGGGGGACGGCGGCCCCCGACGGCACCCTCTACCAGGGCACCGAGACCGGGGTGGTGCGCATCTCCAGGCGCTGACCCGCCGGCCGGACGATCCCGGACCGCGATCGAGGAAACGGTCCCGCGCGTCGGCGTCTCCTGACAGGCGCACCGCCCGTGAAGAGCGACGCTCTGCGAGGCTCCCTCGTCGTGGGAGCCCTCGCCCTCCTCTGCTCCGTCCTGTCCGCCCTGCCGGCGACCGCCGACCACGGGAGCCGCGAGCCGCCGTCGCTCTGCCTCTACCGGGGCGCCGGCGGCACCGCCGCCGTCAGCGGCTCCGGCTGGGACGACAAGGCCCCTAAAGGGTGTTGCAGAAGGCTCAGTTCTGGGCATTTTCCCTGTATGGGCGGGGTGCTGCGGGCTGAGTCGGTGTGGGTGGAGACGTTCACGGGCTTGCGGATGGATCGGTTCGCGAAGCTGGTGAAGGCGGTGCGCGAACGAGGCGGGAACGCACCCGGTGGTGGCCGGCCATGGTGTCTGCCGCTGCCGGACCGGGTGCTGCTGGTGGCCGTGTACTACCGCACGAACCTCACGATGCGGCAGCTTG